>CAYPHM010000017.1:0-32312 GCA_964410555.1 uncultured Chloroflexaceae bacterium
GTGGGTATCCCTTCGTTTCAGTTGCATACCAGCATTGTAGCATAGGTTGCTACCCTACACTTCTTCCCACACCAGCCGCTCATAGCCCACCGCAACCACGCTGAAACAACGCAAGCGCAAAATATCGCCATACGTTGCCATAAGCGTCTCACGGTAGCCCGTCAGCTTTGCCCTCGCATCATCTAGCAACGCCGCTACCGCGGGTAGTGCGGCAAGGGTCTCTCTGTCCATACCCCGCACCTGCTCTCCGCTCAGATTCATTGTCGCCAGACGGATATATTTGAACTCCATCAAGAAATCGTGCAGGGTAAACTGGCGTTTCTGCTGCCGCACTAACATCACCAAGTCGGCATATTCCCGCTGCAAGGCTGGCTCAGAATCCATAATATAGAAGGTCTCGCTATACAACAGCGTCAGGAACCCATCTTGATTGTCAATTCGCTTGCCCAACGATAGTCCCGATTGTCTAGCACGGTGAAATAGGTACGCTCAATAAAGGTACAGAGCGCATCCATATCGGCATGGGTATAGAAGTCTGTTGCGACCTGCACAGACTGACGGTCACTGCCAGGGGGCAACATCATAGAGCGCATCTGTTCGACATACAACCCCCGTATCACGAGATTGGGAATAGGCAGCACCAACCGACCTTCGGGGGTATAGCCGCCGAGGGTCAATACCCCCATGTAGTAGAGGAGCGATTCAAGCAAGGAGGCTTCTTGCTTGCCGGTGAGAATATCTTGGATGCCAAACTGGTCGACCAGTTCGGTAATCGCCAGCGGTCCTGCATCCTCGTTCAGGATCGTGGTAATGATGTCGATGCCATTCGGTTGCCCCAACACATAGGCAATCTTTTCCCCATCGGTTCTGAGGTTGGTATCGAGCATCTTCTCCGGGTATTGACACGATTGTTGCCAGCGTTTCAAGAAATAGTGAACAAGCGTAGGGTTATATAGTGGGGTTTGCTGATCAACGGTAAAGCGATAGCCGTTGTAGTATCGCCGCATCATCGTCAGGGCATCCTGTACTTGCGATGCGGAGAAGCCACATATCTGCCCCACATGGTCGAGCAGGTCGGCAATTTCTGCTTCCCGGAACCCACAGAGTTCATTGAAGTCTGGGGCGAAGGTGATATTCTCTGCAATGTTGAAACTGCTAGTCATATCGTGCAACACAATGGGGGAAACACCGGTGATAAAGACCCGTTCTAACCCTTGTCCTTCCATTGCATACTTGACCACCTGGAAGAGGTTTTTGAGTAACTCTTCCCCCTGGACCAGTCCCAGATAGCGTTCTGTTGCCCCCATGTGTTGCGCCATCAACACCTTATTGGCAAAGTTGTCATATTCATCAACGAGCAGATAGAGTGGGTAGGGCGTAGTATGTAGGGCTGCGAGAAGCGAGAGAAATGTGCGTATGGCATCCCTAGGATCGAAGCCTATGTCGTGCTGCAACAGGTGTTCATACCTAATGCTGAATTGCTCAATACTGCCATTGATGCAGTTGTAGAGGGATTGCTGGATGGCATCACTGGTACCGCGAGGATTCACGGTGGAGAAATCCCAGCGCAAGATGAGGTACTGGTTGTGGTATGGGGTTGGGTGGTTGCCAATGGCTAGGTGTCCAAAGAGGCGGTCAAATTCGTCCGCTTTATTCACATCATAGTAGTTTTCGAGCATGGAGAGGAGCAAACTTTTGCCAAATCGTCTTGGGCGCAGGAAGATGAGCGTATCGCCTTTCTCTTCCAAGAGGGGGATGTAGTAGGTACGGTCTATATAGACATTGTTGGTCGTGATGATACGGTAAAAGTCTGCTTTGCCATAGGGGAAAATGAGTTTCTCCACCGTCTGCTCCTTGCCACGCTAGGGTGAGTGCCTATTTGCATTATAGCATAGGCAAAATGTCGTGCTCGGAATCTCAGCCTGTACCATCTATGTCTATCTCTCTCTGATTCATGTTGCCCCGTATCTGTAGTTCATCTTGGCGTTTATTCCCATGCAAGTTCACCACATAGATAGTATCAAAGGCGTAGAGCAAACTTTCCCGCATGCCGCGAAACGTGGGGTTGTCTAAGTAGCCATGATTGCTAATAAATGCCAGTATCCCCTCCCCCGTTTGGGTAATGCGATACTGCCCAAACCGCAGGAACTTCACGTAGTCATCCTGTAGCCCCTTCGGGTTGCGCTCCCCCAACGGCTCACCGTCTACCGTGTAGTAGTCCCGCACGAGCTTGCCAATCCACTCGCCGGTATTCACCGACTCGTAGGAATAGGGGGGATTGCCCAACACGACCATCACCGGTTTGGTGTGCTTGACGGCATCTGCCGCCTTGCCCTCCTCGGCGATAAACTGAGCAAACGGGAGCGGTTGTTGTCCGCTTGGGGCATCAGATAGCGCATTGGTCAGGTAGATACCCAACCGCTCACTGCTCCCAAACTGGTACCCAAGCTGTTGCAATAACATACTCAATTTCAAGTGGGCTATGGTGTAGGGTGCCATCAGCAGTTCAAAGCCAAATAGTCGTGGCAGCAGCTTATCGGGCACATACTGATTCCACGTTCGCTCCATCCCCATACCTGCCAGCGTAGTGAAAATATGCTGCACAACCGCATGCAGAAAGGTTGCCGTGCCAGTTGACGGATCAAGGATCATCGTTTCCCCATCTGCCAATCCCAGGGGTTTGTGTAGGTGTGTTTGGAGCAGGTGATCTACTGAGCGCACCATGTAGCTCACCACTGGCTCAGGCGTGTAGTAGACCCCACGCATTTCACGGGTTTTGGGGTCATACGCCGCGAGGAAAGTCTCGTAGAAGTGGACAACGGGGTCTTCCTGCTTGGTTGCCTTGCCAAAGTCTTGTAACACTGCCGCCATATCGGTATGTTCTAGCAAGCGGGCGCAGTCGTCTACTAACCAGGCAATACGCGCATCAAGTTTGGGGGATGCCACATAAAAAAAGAGGTTCTGTAATAGGGGAATAGTAGGGAGAGCTTGGGTCAGGGTGTAGCGGGTGAAGGATGACGTATCGGGTGTCGTTACCCGTGCGGCAAATAGCCCATACACCAGCGTTTGTGCGTACATATCCGCAAATTCAGCGGGGGAGAGGGTGGGGAGCAGCGTTTGTCGGAAGGCTGCAAATTGGGTGTACAGTATCCCCCGCTGCTCCTCGCCGTTCAGTATGGTGGTGATGACTTTAACGAGAGCATGGGCAGTATGGGCAAGGTGTTGGGCTAGGGTATGGGGGTTGCTATAGTCTTCATTAGGGAATTGTAGCATAGGTATGCCCATTACCCCAACGACACCGCACTAGAGTCATGGCAAAGTCCGGGCAACCCCCATCCCTTTGTGGCTTCCCCCACTACGCGGGGAGAAGGGGGTATTCGACTCCCCCTCGCCCTACAAAGGGAACGGGGGCAGGGGGCTATGTTCAAGGGAGACACTCCAGCTACTCTTCCTCACCCCGCGCTCGCCGCCGCGCTCGCTCCTTTGCCAAGCGTAGCCGTTCCAGGGGATCATCGGGAATATCTTTGGTATCTTTGCCTGTAGATGGCGAGTCAGCTTTCGGGGTATGGCTTGGGGATGCAGGTTTAGCTGTAGGAGATGGATGTTGCTCCGCTTGTGCTGCTTGGTCTTGGCTTGACTGTGCCATAGGTGCAGATTTGCCAGTGGCACGTTGTTTTGCCTGCATAAGCCGAGACATCACCGGGTCGGGTGTAGCAGGTATTGGATTGCGGGTGCGTTGGGGCAGAATCCCCTGCACCCACATTTGCCCCCGTTGCCAGTCTTGCCAGCGCAGGTTGAGGCGGCGGACGGCGATGTCAATGGGCAACAATACCAATGCTAGGATGAGCAAGGGGAAACTGATTTCTTGAGCGCGAGAAACGTTCTGCAAATTGTGGGCAAAACTGGCGGCAGGTGTGGTAATGCGCGATCCGTTAGTTAGTGATACGAGGTCTTCAAGCAGTGCGGGGTTGTCCTGATGTTGGCGATACTCCGACGAGTAGGGGACAACCATACCAACTGTCTCCTGCATGAGCGTGGTTGTCTCATTGCTGCCAACCAACTGGAGCATGTAGGTACCGGGGGTTGGACTGGCAATAGTAGCGCGGTATTCCCCCGGTGCAACCTGGATGAGATCAATGTGCTGGGTATCGCTCGTTTCGCCTTCGCGCAAGGCTTCATTGCTGATAACACGAGCTTGTAGTCGTATATCCTGTTTTGCTGCATGCTCCTCAGTGCGAGCAATAATTGTCGTGTGGGTTCCCTCGTGCTGTATCTCGGCGGCTATATTCGTGTTGTCCTGCACTGGTATCACCTCGTTGACCAGTTGTGCCACAAAGCGCGGGTAGTTGTCCCACGTCACCAGCGAACTGCCCCATTTGCCCTTCATATCGCTAGTCCAGGCGATACTGCGCCCTAGCCCATAGTTCCATTCAGCCAAGATGGGCAAGCCATCGTTGGCGGCAAGGATAAGGCGAGCGGTGTTCTTTATCGTGCTGCCGTTGTAGCCATACAGGGTAGGGAAACCAGTATCGGCTACCTGATGCAAGATAGCACTGTCTTCCATAACCGCCGGCGTGAAAGGCTCATCCACAATGTAGTTCCCGGATGCAGTGACGGTTTCTTCCAAGAAAATTTGGGGTACCTCGCTCATATTCGTAGTTGGGTAGTAGCGTCCGCCGCCTTTGTCGGCTAGTGGTTTCAGGTATTCTGCCGACCCCTGCCCTGCGGCTATAACCGACAGCGTAATGCCGTTGTCGTACATACGTTGGGCAACATGCCCATAGTTTTCGCCATTTCCCCATCCATCGGTGAGCAGGACAACATGTTTGATACGGGCATCCATACCATTGAGCGTCTTTTCAGCTTCAAGCAACCCTGCGCCAATGTTCGTAGAACCAATAGGCTGCATGTTGGAGATGGCATCCACTACGTCTTCAGGTTCCGGGGCGCGGGTGGGGGGCAAAAAGTGGGACGCAGCATCATCAAAGCCAATGATACTCAGCGTATCTTGACTGCCCAACAATGGCGTAGCGAGGACAATGGCATCTTTGGCAATGTCTATCTTCCGAATACCGTTTGGTGTAGCAGCGTTCATGGATTGGTTGTCCCCATTGCAATGGCAAGCATCCATACTGCCAGACTTGTCTATGAGAAAGACGAGTCCAAGATTGGGGCGTTCTATGCGGTCTTGCACATCCATTGAGACAGGTAGGGCTTCTTCTATCGGGGTGCGGCTGTAGCCGCCTGCCCCGTAGCTCTGCTCGCCGCCTATCATCACCAATCCCTTGCCAAGATCGCGGACATACGCTGGCAGAATGGGCAATACCTCATCTGGCAACTTACGGGCAGGTACATTGACCAATACAACGGCTTGATAACTGTTGAGTTGGCTCAGGGTTGTGGGCATATATTCAGGGGCTACCGTTTCGGCAGTGATGTTGGCAGCGGCGAGGGCATCCTGCATATTGCGCGTGTCATCTTCGCTGCTGGCGACCAGCAGGATGCGGGGTATCCCATGCACTTGGATCATTACATCCGTTTCATTGTTCTGGATACGCTGATCGTTTTGTGGCTCTATCCGCGCCCGGAACCGCTGAAACCCCTGCCCCTCAGCCGGTAGGGTATAGGCTATCTCGTTGCGCCCGGCGACGAGCTGTACCTGCTGGCTAGTCAGCACCTGGTCATCAGCAAACAGGGTGAGGCGGGCAGACTGTGCTGTGCTGCTCTCTATAACCGTTTGTAGCGCAATTTCCTGTCCCTTGCGGGCGTGGGTCGGTGCGTTGAAACTGGCGATGAGGACCTCTGCCGCGCTCTCCGTTGTGGCAATATTGGACAGGTCTACAATGTCTATGGGAATAGTGCGGTTTGCGGCAAGCCGTGCGGCATTGAGCGCATCCCCGCTGTTCTCGCCGCCGTCGCTCAATAGGACGATGCGCTTTTGCGTTTCCGCCGGGAAAAGTGCCATACCTAGTTGCAGGGCTTTTTCAATGTTGGTATGGGTGGGTTGGGGAAAGGAGCGTATCTGCCCAAGTGTGCGGGAGGTATCTGGCGTATGTTCAACAAGGGCTTGCTCACCAAAGACGACAATACCTGCCTGATCATCCTCGCGCATGGTCTGGAGTGCTTGACGGATAAACACCTCTGCCTGCCCACGAGCTTCGGGGGAAAGCGAGTCGCTGCTATCCAGCACAAAGATGGTCGTGAGACGGTCTACGGGAAAGACCAGTTGGGTACCGGCTATGCTTAGGATGAGTGCCAGCATAAGCCCCACACGCAGCGCAAGGCTCATCCAGCGGCGCAGCGGGGTGAGCCGATGGGGGGGCATGAGCGTTATGGCTATGAGCGGCACAAGCACGAGCAGCAGTGCAAGGGCTTCTGGGTAGATAAAGGAGATGTATACCATAGGTTGGTTGGTGATTTGGGGGCGTATATATCCCAAACTCCTACGGGCATGATACCATGTTTTGGGGAGACGGGGGTATTTTTTTGTTGTTCTCTCCCATCCCAGGGCAATGGGGGGGGAAACCGTATTGATAAGGTAGCAAGGGCGCATGCTCTCTTGCTACCCCCCCCACTCCATCCCACCGGGGGCGCAACGACCCTCTCCCTCTTGCATCATCAGCAACAATCTAGTAAAACATGATAAATGGTAATATCTAATGGAGCACTCTCACGTTTATGGGTACTCGTCCATTCTAATGGAAAAGCATCTATAATAGTTACATCTTCTTGTGGTTGTGTTACGCTCAATTCCTGGCTTTTATTTTCGATCTTTTCTTTTAAACGTCTTTTCCAGCATGCTGGTGTATCACTCAAAACATAGCCTAACATACCAACTTCACCATATCTCGCAGTATATTCAGCATATTCACCAGATAGAAACCGTTTTAATCCCTTTTCATTCAGATAATTTGGAGTACGTTGATAAGATTTGTTGAAATTCAACTGTTTGGCTTCAAACACAAACTCTGGTCTGCCTTTCTGTCTAACATACTCAATGGTTAGGTCAAGTTTTTTCCTGGTTTTGCCTGCTTGGTCTCTATTTGAAATAGGCTTCTCATTATGAACAGCATAATACTGAAACCACGGATAGGTAGCTATATTCAATAAGTCTTGTATAGATTGTGCAATAAAGCCGGTGATAGCCTCCTCGCTTAAATCTGGTTGTATTCTCGCAACAGCTTTTTCATACCCCCACACCAACAGTAGATGAACATGTTTTTTGCTAGATTCTGCGTAAGTATTTGCAGGTTCGGAATTAGGATCAACTTGGTTCTTGAAAAATTCAATATCAGTAATCGCAAGTTTGGGACTAGTATCAGAAGTTATCATGAGTTGCCCATTCTGGTTTCAATAGCTTGCCCAATAATATCATTTGCATCTTGCATAGCTTGGGTCTGGGACCAATCAATCAAGCGGGGCGATTTGCAAAGCAAGATGCGGTTGCCATGAAAGAGTCGCAATCCACGTTGTACATAAACCCACTGGCTAAACTGTTGCCCAATATTCTGCCGGATAATTCGCAACATTTCTATGAGCGAAATATCACCTTCCTGTATACTCTCTTCTGTGATGCTTATTGGCTCTTTGCTGTCTGTGAGTTCAATACAGCATACTATCAATTCTTGGGAGTGGATAATAGTCACTCTATGGTATTTTTCTCCCATCGTAAAGCCGTCTAGCTCATTTCGTAATGTCTGTGTATATGCCAAAAGTTCATCCTTAGTGGGATCTTTTGTGATACGCGCTCTGTCTGCTCTTCCTTTATCAAGGGGAAGACGTACTTGCACAAACTCTTTTGCCAATGTCATTAGGTCATCGGGGATAGCGAATAGGCGAGCGATAGTTTCATCCAAAAGTGTTTGCTGTTCTGCATGAAATTTCTCAATAGATTCACCTTGCTGGATAAGCTCTGTTTCCTGTGCAGCACATTTTACTTGCAAAGCAGCAAGCTCTTCTGCTTGCTCAAGGGTAAAGTCGGGTGTGGGTATAGTCCTAACCTGACTCGTCAATACTCTGTTTCGTTGGCTATAAAAGCCCCATTCTGGCACTTGAAAGAAAAGATAGTAATGTACTAGGCTAGAGTTGAGATACATAGCAAGTGCTTGGAGATAGGAAATGTCTTTTGCCGTTCCTGCTATTCCCAACTGCTGCGGTGGAATAATGAAATCTCTATTACTGTAGAGTATAAAGTCCCACCCTTTGGATAGAATAACATGTGGTGCTGCTGTTGTTAGCCGTAAGGTTTCCTCTCCACAACGTATGTGAGCATCTTGCTGGACTTTTTGTAGAGCAGAATTAGGCAGAGAAAAAGAACAACCAGATTGCATAAAGTCCTTTGTGCTAAACCTGTTTTGTCCCTTGATAAGAGCCTCTGGTTTCTTTGGGTCTGGACAAAATTCTGCGCCCTGACGGGGCATCTTGCTTCCCCAACCTTTCTGCTCACAAAAATGTTCAAGGGTCATAGGAAATAAGAAACGCAATTGCTCAATAGCTCGCCTGTCCCGGTACGTTCCCCACAAGGCAATCTTCCAAGTGATCGTCTCTCCTTGCTCTGCTTCATAGGGGTCTATGTACTTGATGTCATGTTCATGTAGGATGATACTCCAAAGCTGTTGGTCGTTTTTCGTTGGACTTTGGGAAGACTGTTGATTGATAGAAAGTGGACTACAATGGATAATATCAGGCTTTCTTCCTGTTATAGATAGCTTACGATAGATCAAAGAAGCAGCAGACATTTCTCCCCCATCCTCTCGTTGTCCCCCTTTGAAGAGTACATCACGAATGTTCGCAAAGTTGGTTATTCTCAGAACTTCATGCTGACGAAAAAAGGCTTGACGATAGTGTAGCGAAAGAATATTTACCAAACTGGTAGCAGGTAAAAGCATCCCCACAATGCCTTGTGGCTGGAGAACATCCATAACACGCCAGCTAAAGGCTTCCGCTACGCTTTGTACTCCAACTGGTTTTTCATCTTTATGGTTTCTTATCCATTGGTAAGCATTGGCTTGATCTTGTTTCTTCTTTCCGGTTGTTTTTATCCAAGGGGGATTTCCTACAACCCAATCAAAGTGTACCCCGCTGTTCCAAAAAGCGGAGGTATCATCAAAGAAATCACCAACAAAAATATGGGTATTGTGCAAACAGGGAAAATGAAATTCAGGATGATTGTCTAGTTCTGGGGGTTCTAGGTAATGCAGCAGGGTAAGGATGAGGCTAAATTCTGTAACATAGCAGGCATCTTCCTCACGCTCTACCCCATAGATAGCTTTGAGCAACGTTTTGAGGGTTTCCGGCGAAAGGTTTTTCTTTGGGTGAAGGGCACGTTCTTGCTCTATCAAGCGGCGATATGCCAAAACCAGGAAAATCCCCGAACCGCAGGCAGGGTCAAGAATATGCATATCTTTGTGCAAAGGGTTATGGGTATGGACTTCAGAGAGCACGTAATCAGCTAAAATTTCCGGGGTATAAAAAGCTCCTTTTGCTTCTCGTTTTTCTATAAACTGCTCATATACCACCGAGAGGGTTTCTACCGGAATATAGCAGAAGTCATAGGCTTGAAATTCAAGATGCAATTGTTGAATTAGACTAATACCATCATATGATACAAGCATATCACCTTGAAACACAGAAGCTATCATACTGACATGCGAATCTTTAAGCATGTCATGATTAGCAAAATCTATTGGAAATACCCTGCCATTAAATCGTTGCTCCAAAGCATCCACCAGTCGAGCTAATGTTTCTACAGTGGCATCTCGCCCAAAAATCTTGCCCTTGTCTATACTATGCGCTTGCATCCATTGCTCAGTGATAATATGGCGATCCCATAGGTAACGGATATAGACATATTTCCCAATGAGCGCATGGATCAGTGGGAGTGGCAAAGTGGCTTCTTCTTGTAATAGGTTTTTGAGTTCTTTGAGACTCTTGAGCAACCGACTATCTACCCGTTGCTCAGGAAAGAGGCTAGTTGCGTAGTCTGATTTCCAGATTTTTCCGGTATCAATCGCTTCTGAGGAAAAGGATGCGAGTATAGATGCCAATTGTTGGCGATCTACGGAGACAGTATCTAACTTACCTTGTTCTTCATCTCTCGCTGAATAATCAAAGCCAGTATAGACTCTCACTTGATGGGGCAGAATAATGATGAGAAAAGGAATTGCTCCAATATTCCACGTTCGTTGATGGATAGCTCTTGCTTCGGCTTCATCACGCGCTTCAGCAACAAGCACAGCAGGGCGATAATTACGGGTATCCGCGTTTGTTTGATACATATAGAGTCCATCTCCACCCGCAGCTCGTACCAAACAAAACCAGTGGACTGTTTCTGGTTCAAAGTGTGCTTCGTCTCGGCGGTAGTATTCTGATTGGGTGTACTGGAGTTCTTCCAGCAGTTCTTGGAGCATAAACATATTAGGGAACTCAATGGTATGTACCGATAGTTAGATTATATTTGCTAGTTATTGTACCACAAATTCTTGATGCGATTTGATCGCATAGTACCCTTTTCCCTACAAATCACCAACCTGTGCATTGGCTTGCATCATAATCGTTGATGCTAGGGATGTCCCTTGCTCGCCTTGATATTGCGAATATTCCCGCCGATATGATATATTGAGGAGATTTCGTGTCCTATGTTGATAGGGTTGCGTTCTGGTTTCTGTGATTCTGGAGCTTCTTTATTATCCTCATAGATTTGATGGTGATGTCGTTCTCAGAGCCATATGATGTTAAGTTCTTTACGCTTGTTCTATAAGGGCTATTTCTTCGGGAGTTAGTTCATACAGGACGTACACAATTTGGTCAATGAGCGTGTTTGTTGCGGATTTTCAACAGTGCCGCGAGTTGGTGTTAAGCAGCAGCAACTCATCGTTGCAGGTAGTGGCAACAATTAGAGGAATTGGGTAGCGGTATCCCCCTCTCCCCCTGCCCCCGCTCCCATAAAGGGCGACAACCCGCTCCCCCTGCCCCCTCTCCCATAAAAGGGCGAGGGGGAGCCGCTACCTGCCCGGTTCCCCTTCTCCCCGCGGTGGGGGAAGGGGCTAGGGGATGGGGGATGCCCGGAGTGTGTTTCCCCCTTCTCCCGCGTAGTGGGAGCATGGTCAGGGGATGGGGGCTGCCCGTCGAGACGGTGCATGCAGCGTCTCTACAACCGGACCTACCCTGGTAATCTCCCCCTCTCCCGCCTGTGTGAGTGGTACCCCCGTATGGATAACAATATCATCAATGAAGAAATTACTGTTCGTATCAGAGACATCATCGGTAGTGACCTGGAACATGACCGTAATCGTTTTTCCGGCATAGTTGCTTAGGTCAAAGGCAGAGCCGCCCATCATAGCCCATGATTCAGTTGCCGTAACCTCGCACAGTTCCATCTGCCCGCGTACATTGCCATCTATCAAAAACTCGAAGGTATCCCCCATACCATCACACTGAGTCTCTTTGGTCGCAAGCCAAAACGAGAAGGTTAAATAGCTAGGGGAGTTTGGTAGGCGAATTTGCTGGCTAATCTGGCTCGTTTCTTGATTTGTTCCCCCAAGCCAAGCTAACCAATTTCCCGTATGCGGTTGAATTGGGACATCGTGAGTGTTCTTGTTGAGGATAAGAAGCAGGTTATTGGCTGATTTTTGCTCCCAGTGTTCCTGCCCATCCTCAAAACCGCCATTTTTGATGTAGGGCGAGATAGGTGCGGTATCCTGGATAGTAACAGAAACGTTCTGGGAAACACTCCCTGCAGCATTTTCTGCAATCACAGTAATGATATGTTCGCCAACCTCATCAAACGAGAACGTTAGTTGATCTTGGGTCGCATCTCGGTTGTGAAGCGTATCCCAGTAGGTGTCTATCATCCACGTATAGGACATTGGCAAGGTGACATCTAGCGGGGAAACCGTAGCCGTCAGCGTAAAAGACGTATTGATCTCTGCGACAGGTGATCCCGTGATGACCAACTCTGTTGGGGGAGTAGTAACTATGGGGGCAATATCTTCGGTATCGGTAATAGAGATAGTTGTGCTGTCTACCACAATACCCGCACTGTTGACTGCCTCCACCGATACGGTTTTTGTGCCGGTTGTTTCCCACGTATAATACACATGGTCCTTCCCTTGCCCAATAGCCGGCTTGGGAGTCCAATAGTAGCTCATGGTATCGTTGAGCGCATCTGGTGTAGTTGTGGCTTGAAATTGGTAATAGATGTTGGGGTATCCTTCAGCGGGTCCCGTAATGATCACGCTCTCTGGGGTTTCTTCGCCGGCACTTGGGGTAAACTGTGTGGATAGGGTACCGGCAGTCGTTTCTACCCGGATAATTTCATCACTGATGGGATTGCCCATCGTATCTAGTACCAATAGGATAATGCTCGTTGTGCTCTTGCCATCAGCAGGGAGACGTTCTGTTGCTGCCTCTAGGAGCATATCTGATGGTTGCGCCACAGTACCAATAGTTGCGGGTTTGGGGGATGTCCCCTGTTGCCATGGGGATAGGTGATCGGGTAAGCTATTGCTATTGTGAGCTAAGCTAGGGGTCGCCAGATTATCGTATTGTGCTTTGGGCACCTGTTGTTGTAGCACCATAGGAAGATATATACGGGAAAGGGGAGTGGTATCTTCGAAAGTGACGTTGGTCACATTGAACAATGTTTCTGTTACCCCAAAAATTGTTGCATCCCCCGGAGTAGTCCCCGCTGTCAGCGTCACTGTGGCTATGCCATTGTCGTTGGTCTGGACAAGGACAGATGAGGAGTTTTTGGTACCGGTGTCAGGGACGTTGTAGGTTCGTCTGACTTGAAACCGCCCGGTTTGTTCTTGCACTTGGTAGGTGCCTATGATACTGCTATTGTCATCGGAAAGTGCGGCATCAATGCTGAATAGCCAACCGGTATCAAAGTCACACCCCTGGTCGCTGTCTTGTGAGGCAAACTGCCATGAGAGTTTGTTGTCGTTGCGTGTGCCAATAAAGTCATTTGCTCCACAGAAGGGCAAATCGCCCTTGTGGTTGGTAAAGTTGATGGAGCCGGAAATATCCTCGGAGCCAAGGGTTATTTTGAGGGTGACATCGCCAGATACGCCTGCTGCCATACTGATATAGGTACCTTCATAGATAATTCGCTGCTCCATACTTGTATTAGGGATGGCTGCAAAGCTAAACCTTATTGCTTGTTGGCTTTGGTCGCCCATGGCAAGCAAAGAGTAGGTACCGGGTGTTTCACTTAACGCGAGCGGTATCTCGCCGGTGAATGCCCCCTGGTCATCTGCTACAATGGGCGAAAGGGTGGTAGAAGAGCCTCCCTGTGATTGCAGTGTGAGCGTCACCTTTTCACCAGGGGTAAAGGCTGCGCCCGTGTAGATAAAGACCGTACCGGGTGTGGCAGTAACCGGAGAAACGCTGACTGTTGGGGCTACAGGGGAGTCGACACTGTCGGTCACGGTGAAGGTAGCATTGACCGTTTGTTGGCTCTGGTTGCCCCTTGCGTAGGAGGTATAGGTGCCATAGGGGTCGCCAGCTTCTACATGCCATCCACTACTGATGTTGCCGCTATTATTTGCCACCAAATCAGGGCCGTTGTAGCGATTTCCTAGTTCATCTATCAACCAACAAGAGACGATTTCGCCGGGGGCAAATTTGCTTCCCTTGTAGATAAAGTATGTGCCGATAGGTCCTGATGATGGCTCTACAATAAGCGTGGGGACATCGGGTGTGGTTACGGACTCGGTTAGGGTAAAGGTCTTGGTGACAGTTTGGCGGCTCTGCTTGCCAGCAGCAGAGAGCGTGTATGTCCCTGGGAGATGTATTGTTAGGCTCTCCCATGTATGCTGAAATTGCCCTGTTCTATCCGCTTGTGCTGCGGGTAGGTCGGTGCGATTCCCCTCACCATCGGTAATCCAAAGCGTAATGCTCTCATCCGGGGTGAAGTTGGAGCCAGTAAAGCTAAATGTTGTGCCAGCAGGAGCCGTGATAGGCGAGATGGTGAGGGATGGGGTTGTTTTTGGCGGTATATCACTGGAGACTGTCCAGCCTATATCTTTCAGGATACCAAGCGTAATACTGCCAGGGTGATGAATAGCCTCGCCCGAATCAATAGCCCATGTCATAAGCGCATGCTCGGTTTCGTTGAAGATTTCGTCGAGGTGGGCAAAGCTTGATCCCTGGCTCCATGGAGATGGGGCGTAGAGTTTGGGGAAAAAGCCCTCATTGGCGGAACTGGCATTTAGCCCGTTGAAATAGACATTGCCCCCTGTGAGCACCTGGGCGAGTTGTTGTGAGGGGTTAGGAAAGGTGGCAGTATGGATCAACCGTTGGCCATCCCCATCTTGCGCGAATACTTCAAAGATAAAAGGGTTGCTTTTTGGTTGCCCCCCCCCCCATGAACCGCTCGTTCCAGAGACGCGCATAGAGCCAGAAAAGCCTAGCCCGTGAGTTATCTCATGCAGCACGACGCTGGCAAAATCTATTTGGGTATTGGCAGGGTTGCCATCAGTACCATAGTAGAATTGCCCATTATCATGCCAAGACTTGTTGTAGATGATGTGCATATCTGGACTATTTGGGTCTAGGTCTGTTTTTGCTAGGGCATTTGCCAGAGAGACTGGGTACCATGTATCGTTGCGTTTGGCTCCGGTGAAGTTTTGAAAGTGATTGCTAGAAGCACTGCTGCCAAGTATGGCAGGTGAATCAAGTTTTGCCCAGCATGCATCTATGACGATGGGGACAGAAGAATCAATGAGTGTTTCCCATATCCTAGCGGCATAAGCAAAAGAGGTTTTGGCTTCACTGGGCCAAGGTTGGCAGTATTCATTAAAGAACGGGTCTACGCCAGCAAGATAGTTGATGGTAATGGTAGCACTTTGGAGACGGGCATCACCAACGGTTGCTGGTGCAGCGACCCGGTGGGTAGATGGTTTACCGCTATACCAGAGGGCTTGGTCTTCCAACGGCATCTTGGTTGTGCGTTGTTGGTAGGATATGGCATAAGGCGTAAGCGATGGTTGGGGGAGTAGGGTAAGCAGCAGCGTTATGGAAGCGATAAAGATTAGGGTATAGGCAATAATCCGTTTCATAAGCGAACTCTCTTGTAGTAGCTACAGGATTGATTGATTGATTTGATATATAGGCAATATACCACAATTTGGGCGTTTATGCATTTTCCATTTTTCCCCCCATCCCTCGCCCCTGCGTCCCACCGCGGGGAGAAGGGGGTCTTGTTCCCCCTATGCCCTACCACCTTTCCCCACCGCGGGGAGAAGGGGAACCGGGCAACTCCCCCTCGCCCTGGGATGGGAGCGGGGGCAGGGGGGGAATGGTTGAGCAAGAATTCCCCCGCTTAACTTATGGTAGCTGTATATCTACCACCACCGGGCGATGGTCAGAATGACCATCCCACGGACCAATATTGGCTGTTGTCGCCTGTGCATCCCCCGAATAAAACACGTAATCTATCCGCACGAGCCAGGGCATAATCGGGATGCTCCAAACGGACGCTCGTCTTCCATCTGTTGTTCTAGCAGATGGGAAGGTCTGCCCTGCTCCCCATCCGACCTCACGCCATGCATCCTGCATCTCGCGGGTCACGAGTGTATAAGCATAATGCATATCTGTGGCATTAAAATCACCTGCGGCAATGAAAGGACCATCGTAGCTCTGCGCCAGCGTTGCCAGTTCTTGGGCTTGCTGCTCACGTATTCGCAACGACTGCTCCATCCAAGACGGTTTGCCCATTCTGGTAGGGGTTGCATGAAACTGCAAGAAAAGCACCTGTTGTCCGTTGACATCCAATGAACGCAGGATGTAGGGACGGGTTGCCCATGCATTGCCTGGCATCGTCACAGGAGGCTCGCTCATAGGGTAACGACTAATGATGCCAGAACCAAAAAAGCCTTCGGTATGCAATTCTTGGTAGGGGTAGCTGTCACGTAATGCTTGTGCAATCGCTTCAGATACAGGGGTAGTGAGTTCCTGGAGCGAGATAACATCCGCATCAGAACGGCGCAGCGCATCTACTATTGCATCGGTGTGCTGGTTGGAAAACAGGAGGTTGGTCGTCATCACCTTGATAGTCTGCGCCTGGTTATCTGCCTGTACCAGCGATTGTTGTGGCAGGAATAGCTCACCATATAGCAGCCCGCCAAGTACTGCCGCCGCCCCAACAGGGACGAGGATAATTCTTCGTTTCAGGAAAAAGGAGGCAATGGCAATAATGGGCAGTGGGACAAAGGCGTAGAGGGAAAAGGCGTCCATCAAAAAGAGCCACCACCAGCGGTCAGGGAAGACAAGCCGCAGGATTGCCCATCCAAATAACCCAATAAAGTACATGTATATGGTTGCCATGAGTAGACGTTCACATTGTTTTTTCATAAAGTCACCCCTTCTTTTGTTGGTTGGTTCTGCGATAGCATAACCAAGATTAGGCTATCTTCACTACTTCCTATAGCTACTGTAGGATATATTACCTTGCTTGTCCATGCTTTAAATCAGGGATTGATTACACATAAGTGCTTGACACCAATTTGAGATTACTATTGCAAGACACCAGGGCAATAGCAACGTCCGGGTATCCCCCCTTGCCATCCTCTCTCCCCTGCCCCCTCTCCGCTTGTAGAGACGTAGCATGCTACGTCTCTACGATCTCCCTTCTCCCCGCGGTGGGGGAAGGGGAGAGGGAACAGGGGGGAACGGGTAGAAAAACGGGGGGTATACATCTTTATTATGACAAGAAAAAAAGAGTCTGTCACATGCCGTCACGATACATTGTCGCAAGGTATGATACAATTCACAAGAGCTAGAAAAAACTCTCACAACCAGCATGGTAAGGTGAGGGTCACAATACTAGGATACTCATACGGCGGAGGCAAAGCACTAGCAAGGATATGTTATGGATTGTTCTATGGATAGCCGGCAGACCATGCCAAAAACAGAGCAACAACCAGCTACACCAGAATACCCCACAACCAGCCATACAAGTTCACTCAAGACCTTGATTCTGTCGTTTGGCTATGCGTTCAATGGCATTGTGTACGTCTTTCGAACACAACAAAATGCCCGTATTCATGCCCTAATAGGCATATGTGCGCTTGCGCTTGGGGTGGTGCTTGGCATAGCTCGTTGGGAATGGTTAGCCCTCATCCTCACTTGTGCCCTGGTTATCGTTGCCGAAAGTATCAATACCGCCATTGAAGCAGTAGTAGACCTCGTGACCGAAAGCTACCACCCATTAGCCGGCATCGCAAAGGATGTAGCTGCTGGGGCGGTATTACTCTGTGCTGGTATCTCGGTAATTATGGGAGGCATTATCTTTCTCCCCTATCTCATCCCTATAGTGTTCTCATTACTGGAGACCTAACCTTATGCTGTCTTTTGTTCGACAAACGCGCCATTTGGGACGCTATCGCCAAATTGTCCAAGTCTTCTGGCGACATGGCTTCGGCTACCTGCTAGAACAGATTGGCGTAACCAAACTGCTCTCTATGCCGCGTCGGGCTATTATGCGTGTACCAGCAACGCAGCCTATTGGAGTGGCAGACCATCTTTGCCAAGCCCTTATTGAGCTTGGACCTACGTTTGTGAAAATTGGGCAATTGCTGAGTTCCCGCCCCGACCTGGTACCGCCGAACTTTGTGATGGAACTGGAAAAATTGCAAGATACCGTGCCGCCTTTTCCCTCAGATCAAGCTGTTGCCCTGATAGAAGCCGAGCTAGGTAAGCCCATCGATGAGCTATTTCAGTCATTTGAGCGTACCCCCCTCGCCGCCGCCTCGCTTGGGCAGGTGCATGCTGCCGTGTTGCACAATGGCGATCATGTTGCAGTCAAGGTACAACGCCCAGATATAAAATCGATTATTGAAACTGACCTGGAAATCTTTAGTGACCTTGCCACCCTTGCCCAAGAACGCACCTCGCTTGGCGACCATTATGACCTTGTAGAAATAGCGTGGGAGTTTAGCACCACGCTACGGCGTGAGCTAGACTATACCCGCGAAGGCAGAAATGCAGATCGCTTTCGCAATATGTTTGTCGACAACAACCTGGTCCATATCCCCACAGTGTATTGGGATTACACCTCTAGCCGGGTCTTGACGACAGAACGGCTGTTTGGGGTTAAGATCAACGATGTGCAGAAGATCAAAGCGGCAGGATTGGATCCGGTAAAATTGGCTGACCATAGTACGCAACTTATCTTCCTAGAGTTCTTCAATGGTTTCTTTCACTCCGACCCGCACGCCGGTAACTTCTTTGGCTTGGAAGGAAACATTATTGGAGCAATAGATTTTGGGCAGGTGGGCAGTATGGACCGCGAGATGACTCGGCAGGTAATGTTTATGGTTTCTGCCATTATTCAGCGCGATTCTGAGGGGGCACTACGGGCTATTGAGGGGATGGGGATGGTCAAACGGTACAATATGACCCCCGCCCTCCGCCGGGATATGCAGATGTTCATTGATAGCATGTCAGGGCAACCGCTCTCGGCTATCTCTGCCCATGTAACGGGCGGTGAGCTATTCTCCATCGTTCGCCGCCACAAAGTCGCTATGCCAGGTCCCGTAGCTCTGCTGATGAAGTCTATGATCATGATGGAAGGGATAGGGCTACAACTTGACCCAGACCTTAATGTGTTTGCCATTGCCAAACCCTACGCCAAACAAGCGATTGCAGAGGAGTTCTCGACGAAGGTCGTAGGCAATCGGTTGTTGCATCAGGGACGGTTGATGAGCGAAACCGCTCTTGAGCTACCAGAGCAAGTGGGAAATATGCTCCAGCGGCTCAACGAGGGGCAGTTACGCATACAGACGAGTGAGCAAGAACTACGAACACTCTCGCGGGCATTGATTAGCTCAGCAAACTATCTTGCCCTCGCCATAGTACTTGCCTCTATCATACTTGGGTTAAGTCTCATTTCCATTGCGGTAGGTATTGGCGGCTGGAGTGGCCCTATCCCGGAAATTCTGATTGTTACGGGGGGGCTAGGGGCAGCGGTTGCTGCCCTTTTCCTCGTGTTAGCCCTGATGCGGGGGCGAGACATTTGATTATTACCGGAACCTATCTCCTTATTATGCATCTGCCGTCCCCTCTCACGCAGCTTACGGTAGGTCATTTGGGTACCTATGATTTTGCCGCAGGCTACTATTTGTACGTGGGGAGTGCGTTTGGTCCTGGTGGTGTCCAATCGCGGGTGCGTTACCATATGAAGCGCGTCAAAACCCGTACATATTGGCATATAGATTACCTACGCGAACACACTCGTATGTGTCAGATATGGAGTATTGCCTGTTCTGTACGGCTTGAACAGACGTGGTGTAAGGGGTTAGAAAACCACTACCCTGTGCCCGTACTTGGGTTTGGGGCAAGTGACTCTTCTTGTTCCTCCCACCTCTTATACTCCCCTCGTGAACCAGCCATCCCGCTCCTTTCCCAGGTGCTTGCGACCACCCTAGCCCCAGAGGTGTTCATGAGGGGGGTATCGGCACAGGTGTGTATTGAGCTTCCCGCCGATTACCCCTAGCTCTCTGCCCTTTCGTGCGGCTCTTCTCCCCCTCTCCCAAGGGCGATAGGGTAGAGGGGAGGGGTAGGTCTCACCGTCCCCCATCCCCTGTCCCTTCCCCCACCGTGGGGAGAAGGGGAGTCTTGTTTCCCCCCATCCCCTAGCCCCGCGTCCCACCGCGGGGAGCAGGGAAACCGGAGAGACG
Source organism: uncultured Chloroflexaceae bacterium (assembly GCA_964410555.1). Taxonomy (GTDB): domain Bacteria; phylum Chloroflexota; class Chloroflexia; order Chloroflexales; family Chloroflexaceae; genus JAAUSY01. The sequence goes on from CAYPHM010000017.1 coordinate 19,683, forward strand.
TAGCATGCTACGTCTCTACAAGCGGAGCAGGGGGCAGGGGGATAGGGTGTCGGGAGCGGGGGGGGTAGGGGGGAGCGGGGAATAAATTTGCCAGAACCCATATAGTCATGGTAGAATAGATATTAGTTATATAAAACCATTTTGTTATGAAACTCCTGGGCAATAGATACAGAGCAACGCTTACCCCTGATGTACAAGCGTTTGGGTGATACAACGTCTCTTTGGGCTACCAGCAAACAACCTACTGGCATACCCAAATCACAAAACCCTATTACCCTGTTCGCCAATACTGGCGACACTCCCTCCGATCAACGATGACGGTAAATGTATGGTAGTATAATGACTGTATGCCCTGGAAACATCATAGAGCATGTGCAATAACGCATCGTGTGAATCTGTAATAAGCAGCAATGCCAGACCATCAAGGCATGTGCCGTTATCGTGACCTAAACTGATACCTAACATGTGTGTAATCACCATATGGTAGGACTCCCATACCCCATCCAACGTTCGTTTTGGGATACCTGGATGGTAGCGTAGATGAGCCTACTGTTTGGAGGAATGATCGTCTATGCAAACCCTTGCGCGAGATGTACTCATTATTGGTGCTGGCATTGCCGGTATGCAAGCCGCACTCGACCTCGCCGATAAAGGCTATCAGGTCGTCATTGTAGATAAAGAATCGAGTGTCGGTGGGGTGATGGTCAAGCTAGACAAGACCTTCCCCACGAACGACTGCTCCACCTGTATCATTGCCCCCAAGATGGTGGAAGTGTCTCGGCACCCCAATATAACACTGCTGCCGTATGCAGAAGTTGAGCAGGTTATCGGCTCTACCGGTAATTTCCATGCGTCTATCTGGCAACGCACCAACTATGTAGACCCTATCAAGTGTACCGGCTGTGGTGACTGCGAACGAGTCTGCCCAATTGAAGTTACTAACCGCTTTGACGAAAAACTCTCCAAGCGCAAGGCGATCTACATTCAGTTTCCCCAAGCTGTGCCGTCTGTCTATACGATAGACTCTGAGCACTGTATTGGCTGTGGCGCGTGTGACCGCATATGCGAAGCGGACGCTATCTCCTTCCTCAAGCCATCAGAGGAGATACAGGTAGAAGTGGGCAGTATCATTGTCGCTACCGGCTTTGATGTGCTGGAGCCTATTGAGCTACGCAAAGAATACGGCTATGGCAGATACCCCAACGTAGTGACAGCCCTGCAATATGAGCGTCTGCTGTCTTCCTCTGGTCCTAGCCAGGGCAAGGTGTTGCGCCCTTCCGATGCGAAAAAGCCAGAAAAGGTCGCGTGGATTCAGTGTGTGGGATCACGTTCAACGCAACATGGTTTCCCCTACTGCTCACGTATCTGCTGTATGTACGCCACAAAAGAGGCTTCTATCACGCTGGAAAACAACCCGGATATTGAGCCGACTATCTTCTATATGGATATGCGAGCCTACGGTAAGGATTTTCAGCAGTATTACAAAAAAGCAGAGCATATGGGGGTGCGCTATATCCGCAGTCGCCCCTCGCACGTCTACGAAAATCCCGACCAGTCTGTGACGCTAATGTATGAAAACACTATCACTGGCGAAATGCACGAAGAAACCTTTGATCTGCTTGTGCTCTCTACTGCCGTTATCCCATCCCCTGGCAATCGCAAGCTGGCACAAATACTCAACATAGAAGTAGATGAGCATGGCTTTTTCCAGCAGCGCGACCTGCTCTACGACCCCATGCAGTCCACCCGTGAGGGGGTTTTCCTTGCCGGTTGTGCTCAGGGACCAAAAGATATCCCCGACTCCGTTGCCCAGGCGAGCGGCGCGGCATGTAAGGCAGTTGTGCCCATCAAAGATCGCCCACGCCACCTTGAACGCGAGCAACACAGCGAACGCGATATTACCGAAGAGAAGCCTCGCATTGGCGTGTTTGTTTGCAAATGTGGCAAGAATATTGGCGGCTTTGTCGACGTACCAGAGGTAGCCGACTTTGCCAGCGACCTGCCCAACGTGGTTTATACGGAGCAGGACATGTTCGCTTGTGCTGAAGATACCCAAAAACGGCTCAAGGAGGCTATTCAAGAGCACAAACTCAACCGCATTGTCGTGGCAGCATGCTCGCCCGTCACGCATGGCATGCTCTTTCAGGATACCTGCGAAGAAGCCGGGTTAAACAAATACCTCTTTGAAATGGCGAACATTCGCAACCAGTGCTCCTGGGTCCATTCCGATGACCCCGAACTGGCAACTGCGAAAGCCCGTGACCTGGTAGAAATGGCGGTCTCCAAATCATCCCACCTCCGCCCCCTGCATCAGCAGACTGTCGACGTGACCCCACACACACTGGTCATCGGTGGCGGTATGGCGGGGATGCGAGCAGCCCTTGACCTGGCAGACATGGGCATAGCCGTCACTATCGTAGAACGCGAAAAGCAACTTGGCGGCAAGCTACGCGATCTGCATACCCTCTTCCCCACCGACAAACTCGCCGCTGATGTGCTACGTCCTATGTTGCAATCGCTCTCCTTGCACCCCAAGATTACCACCCTACTCGATACCGACATTCGCAACATAGACGGCTACATTGGCAACTTCCAGGTAGAGCTAACCAACCGCTCAACCCATGCCAAAGATCAGCTTATCGCAGGCACCATTGTCGTAGCCACTGGCTTTCAAGAGATAGACCTGGCGGGGCAATATGGCTATGGCGAACATCCCAATATCGTTACCCAAATGGAGCTAGAACAGCGCATCAAAGATGGCACAGTGGGCAACCCACGCAATATCGTTATGATCAACTGTGCTGGTGCAATGGATGAACGCCGCCCGTACTGCTGTCGTATTGGCTGTGGGGTTTCCTTCAAGAATGCGAAGCTGCTCAAACAGCAGCACCCCAATGCCAACCTGTTTATGCTCTACCAAGACTTGCGGTTGTTTGGCAAGCAGGAGGAGGAGTACTTTGGGGCGGTGCTGGATAGTGTTAAGCCAACGCTGATCCGCTACCAGGGCGGCGAGGGTGCGCCCGTGGTCAACGTGCGCGAGCACAAGATTTTTGTGCGGGTGCATGATCCGCTGCTGGACGATGAGGTGGAGATTGAAGCTGATATGCTCGTGCTGACTGCCCAGACGGAAGGCGACCTGCACACCGCCAAGCTCAAGCAGTTGCTCAAGATTTCGGCGGACTCTGCGAACTTCTTTGCTGAGGCGCATGCGAAAATCCGTCCGTTGGACTTTGCTACGGAGGGGGTCTACCTGTGTGGGTCGGCGCATTTTCCCAAGAATCTGCCTGACGCGATTGCCCAGGCGAGCGGTGCTGCTTCACGGGCGGCGGGGCCCATTATGCTTGGCAAGGTGGCGACTGAGCCGATTGTGGCTGAGATTAACGAGCAGACGTGTGTTGGCTGTGGTATCTGTGTTAGCGTCTGCCCCTATAACGCTATCTCGCTGGATGCCGAGCGCGGCGTTGCCCAAATTGCGGAGGTGCTGTGCAAAGGGTGTGGGGCGTGTACCGCCGCCTGCCCTTCTAGCACTTCGCAGCAGCGGGGGTTCACTGACCGTCAATTGTTCTCTATGATTAGTTCCGCCTGGGGAGAAAGATAATCCATGCAATACGATTTTGAACCCAAGATTATGGGCTTTCTCTGTAGCTGGTGTTCTTACACTGGCGCAGATATGGCTGGCATCGGCAGGATGCAATACCCCGCTAATATCCGTATCGTGCGCGTGATGTGCAGCGGCAGAATGGACCCGCTGTTTGTCGTGCGGGCGTTTGAAGCTGGCGCAGATGGGGTGCTGGTTTCTGGCTGCCACCCCGGCGACTGCCACTATACGTCTGGTAACTATTTTACCCGCCGCCGCTTTGTGGCTATGCGTAAGCTGCTCACCTTTATGGGGATTGATGAGCAGCGGCTCAAAGTGACCTGGGTCTCCGCATCCGAAGGGTCGCAGTTTGCTCAGATTGCCCGCAAGATGACCAAAGAGGTACAGGAGCTAGGTCCGCTCAATTTGGGGATGCCTAAACCACACGCTTTCCCGGAATTGATACCGTTGGAGGATGAGCGGGTGGGGTAGCCCTCCCTTCCCCCGCAAGCGGCACCCCTCTCCCCCTGCCCCCTCTCCCAAAGGGCGAGGGGAGGAACGAGCGGAGTACCCCCTTCCCCTGCCTCTTCCCCCGCAAGCGGGGGCAGGGGGAACGAACACCGGGCAAGCCAGTGTGTGGGACGTGGACACCCTAACCGTTTATTGGAACATTGGAGATATTGAGAGATGCTAGAAATTACGCGCAAGCTCAGGGAACGGGTACACGAGCTACTCGCTACCGACCAGATAGATATGTTTATCGGCTATGAAGCTGGCTCTGATGCTCTGCACATTACCCCTTGCTTTATCCAGCAGGAGGAGGAAGCCGATAGCCTAGAGTGGAACTTGCTCTGTATCAATAACTTGTCAACCTATCTCAAACGCTACCGTAACCAGAGACTGGGTATCCTCGTCAAGGGGTGCGACTCGCGCTCTATTGTGGAGTTGCTCAAGTTTCATCAGGTGCAACGGGACAACCTGTACATCCTGGGCATGCCATGTACTGGTATCCTTGACCCCAACAAGGTAGCTGCACACTGCTCGCCTGATGCTATCGCGGCTATTTATGAACGTGAGGATGGGGCTATTATCATTGAGCGGGAAGGGGCTATTGGCACTGAGCCGCTTGTCTGCGACAAGGAGTCGCTGTTGTATGACAAGTGCCGCTTTTGCGAACAACCCAACCCGCTGGTCTCCGATGAACTGCTGACTGATCCCGTCACGCCACGCCAGGTAGACCCAGATGAGAAGTTTGCTGATGTAGAGCAACTAGAGTTGCTAGAACCAAGCCAACGGCTTGACTACTGGGAGGCAGAATTGAGCAAATGTATTCGCTGCTACGCATGCAAAAACGTTTGCCCTATGTGCTTTTGCAGCGAGTGTCTGTGGGACAAGCGCGATCCCAAGTGGGTAACGAAATATCCTAACCCATCGGACAATTTCTCCTTCCATATGATCCGTGCCTACCATATGGTCGGCAGGTGTACGGGCTGTTTGGAGTGTGAGCGTGTGTGTCCCGTCAATATTCCGTTGGGTAAGATTTTCAAGAAAATAGAGAAAGATACCCTAGAACTGTTTGAGTATCAGCCGGGTATGGATGAGCAGGCTACCCCGCCCCTCAGCACCTATGACGAAAACGATCAGTCCCACGAGGAACTGTTGCGGTAATGCGGTTATACAATGTGGAGTTGAAATGGAACCTAGAATACTGAGCAAGCAGCATATGGCGCAATTCATCACCAGCTTGATGGAAGACTCCCAAGTCATTGCGCCGGTCCGCGTTGGCAACCAAGCCTTCTTTCGTCCTATCAAGACGATTGACCAGATTGCATGGGATGCAAGCAATACGACGGTTGCTCCTACCGAATATCTGCTGCCGCAATCTGAAGCGCTCTTTCACTTTGAACGGCGCGGCTCTGAGGTCGACCTTTCCTACAACCTAGACGAAACCAAACGAACAATCGTTGGTATCCGCCCGTGTGATGTGCATAGCTTACGCATGATGGATCGGGTGTTTCTGAACGGACACACCGATCCCTACTACCAGACCCGCCGCAACAATACAACACTGATTGCCATGACCTGTACCACACCAGATAGCAGTTGCTTTTGTAGCTCCTTTGGCTGCGGTCCTGACCTGCCCGAAGGCGCAGGCGCAGACCTTGCCCTGACAGACTTAGGCGACACTTACTACGTCCAGGTCTTCACGGAGCAGGGGCAAACATTGGTGCAGCAACAAGCAACCATCTGTCCTTTAGCTACGGATGATGACAACACAGCGGCGGCAGCAACCCATAAAAAAGCGCATGCCAGTATCCAGCGCACCCTAGAGGTTGAGGGGTTGTCAGAAGCCCTCGGCAGGATGTTTGACTCTCCCTACTGGGAGGACATCTCGCGCAAGTGCCTGGAGTGTGGCGCGTGTACCTACCTCTGCCCCGTCTGCTATTGCTTTGACGTTGAGGAAACATGCTCGCGGGAGAAGGGGACACGCTCGCGCTGTTGGGATGCCTGTACCTACCGTTCATTTACCCAGCTGGCTGGCGGTCACAACCCTCGCCCATCTATCGCCGAGGGCTACCGCCAAAAGATGTACCACAAATTCAACTACGCCGTACAACGCTACGATGAGCCGCTGTGTGTGGGTTGTGGCAGGTGTCTGGTATCATGTCCTGTCAACTTAGATATAGTCCGGGTACTGTCAGAAGCAAAACAGTTAGCAGAAGGTGGGTAATGCTCAACGCAGAAACGCATACGGGTATCGTTAATCCCTTTCTCCCCCTTAACGCTCGCGTGCTTGAGGTACGGCAGGAAACTGGCGACATCAAGACGCTTGCTTTGAAGTTTGTCGATCAAAAAGAGGTATTCCCCTTCATACCGGGGCAGTTTGTAGAAGTGTCGATCTTTGGGATCGGTGAAGTCCCGCTAGGGATTGCCTCATCCCCCACGCGGCGCAACACGCTGGAGATAAGCGTCAAGCGCATGGGTACTGTGACCAGTGAGATACACCGTCTCACCCCCGGCGATACCATCGGGGTACGCGGTCCCTATGGCAACGGGTGGCCCATTGACCACATCCACGGTAAGGACCTGATAATCATTGGGGGCGGTATTGGGCTATCGCCGCTGCGCTCTTTGATTGACTACATCCACGACAAGCGCGAAGAATTTGGCAAAATGCAAATCTTATATGGCGCACGTACCCAAGATGATCTGGTCTACAAGTCCCTGCTCAAAAAGTGGGGGGAGCAGAAAGATACCGAGGTTATTTGTACGGTAGATATTGGCACACCCGGTTGGACAGGCAACGTTGGGGTGGTGACAAACCTCTTCCACCATATGTCGATTACCACCGAGAATACGGTGGTGATTACCTGTGGACCGCCAATTATGATAAAATTTGTGACCATGAGCCTTGAGAAGCTCGGCTTTGCAGATACCGCGATCATTACCTCAATGGAGAAGATGATGAAGTGTGGTATTGGCAAATGCGGTCACTGTAATCTTGGCAGTAAGTATGTCTGTATTGATGGTCCGGTGTTCTCGCACAAGGAACTCAAAATGCTGCCCAAAGAGATATAGCAAGGCTCAACTTGATTGGAAGCATAATCAATACAGGTGAAGAGGTATGAAAATTAGAGGGTTTCCAGGAAGAACCAAAGTCAGTATGACGAGCCACAATACGGCGTGTGATGAAGACAAAGTACGCCCGATTATCCGCACCGCCGCCACCGCCGCTTCGGTTGCTGCGGGGGGGATGGCTCCCTTTCCTGGGGCAGACAACACCATCCTAACGCCTATCCAGGCTGCCATGATTATCGCTATTGGGCAGTGTTGTGGGAAGTCACTCGGTCAGGCAGATGCGCTGGCTATGCTTGGTGCCGTTTCTATGCGAGTCGCCGGGCGCGTCACATCGCAGGTGCTGGTGGGACGGCTGCCATTCGTGGGAAACGCGATAAACGTTGGCAGTGCCGCTGTTGTTACCCAGTCTATTGGTTGGGCAGCCTATAAAATACTGTGTAGCGAAGGTGGACAAGCCGGCGATTTTGCGTATGACAATCCCGCCGATGTGCAGGTGCCAGGGATGCCAGTTGAGGATTTCAAGACCTTTGCCCAAACACTGGAGGGAAAAACGCTCCTGACCCGCGAGCGCAAGAACAAATTCACCCTAGAGGTGGTCGAGGATGGGGTCATTATTCAGCCAAAAACGACTGCCCCCGCCCGCCGCATTACCAATGGGGAACTGGAAATCTTTTTGGCAATCTTTGCCGAGCGCAACGATTCGCTAGAAGACCGAGACTACCGAGATGTTGGACTCTACGTTACCTACCTGCTTGCCATCTTGGGCAAATATCATGGCAGATAAGCAATAGCTCGTAACGAGTAGCTAGTAAGGATAACCGGGAATGATCAAGATAGCAGCAAACCAGTCCCGCACTGAGCTTGCCGAGCGGGTGCAAGAATTGAGTGGCGAAAATGTCTATGCCTGTTTTCAATGTGGCACCTGCACATCAGGCTGCCCGTATATTCAGGAGATGGACATTGCTCCCGATAAGCTGATGCGCCGCCTGATGTTTGGTATGGAGGATGTTTTGAGCAGTAAGACGATCTGGTTGTGTTCTTCCTGCTTTATGTGTGCCGAGCGGTGCCCACGGGATATAGACGTAGCAAAGGTGATGGAGGCGTTGCGGCAGATTACGCTGCGACAAAACCGGGATCACTCGAATCTGTCGGCTATGGGGGCTGATCAGTTGGAAAACATCCCACAAATTGCGCTGGTATCCTACTTGCGAAAGAGCACGAGCTAGAAAGGGGCGTACACTTTGACAACGTTGGAGCTATCCTACTATCCCGGCTGTACTATCAAAACTTCGGCTAGAAACTATGAGACTTCAGCCAAAGCTGCGCTGGCTTGGCTCAATGCCCACCTCAACGAGATGGAGGACTGGACATGCTGTGGGGTAGTCCACCCGTTGGCACAGGATGATCTGTACCATCAGCTTGCGCCAATACGGGTGCTCAACCATATGCAGCATCAGGAGGGCGAGCAGGAGGTTATTACGCTATGCGATATGTGCTACAACACGTTGTCGCAAGCGAACGTTGCTATGCAGCAGCATGGTGATCGGTTGAAGACGATCAATACCTACATCCACGATACCCAATCTGAGCCAGACTATGCGGGCAGCATGACCGTGCTGCACTTGTTGCAGGTATTACGCGACAAGATAGGGTTTGCGAGGATACAACAAAAGGTGCGGCAACCGCTCAAGGGGCTAAAGGTGTTTCCCTACTATGGGTGTATGGTGCTGCGCCCAGGGGAAATCAGCATAGATAGCCCGGAGGACCCGCAAATTATGGGCGATCTGATGCGGGCATTGGGGGCGACTGTGGTAGATGACCCGGTGAAAAATGAGTGTTGCGGGTCGTACCATACGGTAGACCAGCGGGAGGTGGTCTATTCGCGGATAACGCACATTGTAGAACGGGCGCGGGCGCGGGGGGCGGAGGCTATTGTGCTTTCGTGTCCGCTGTGTCGCTTCAATCTGGACAGCCGCCAGGGGGAGGCTCCAGGCATCAGTAGCCCGCTGCCCGTCTTCTACTATACGCAACTGATGGGGCTGGCGTTTGGGCTAGGGGCAGAGGAGCTAGGGCTAGATGAGCAGGCGCATGCGATAGCCCCGCAGGGGATAGTTGGGCGATATAGCCAGCAAGGGTAGGCGATAACGTCCAGGCAGCCCCCCCATCCCCTAGCCCCTTCCCCCACTACGCGGGAGAAGGGGAACCGGGCAGGTGATCCCCCATCGCCCTTTTATGGGAGAGGGGGCAGGGGGAACATCCGCTCGTTGACACTCGCGGTTCATTCCCATCGCCCTTTTATGGGAGAGGGGGCAGGGAGAACATCCGCTCGTTGACACTCGCGGATCATTCCCATCGCCCTGGAATGAGAGCGGGAGAAGGGAGAACATCCGCTCGTTGACACTCGCGGATCATTCCCCTCGCCCTGGAATGAGAGCGGGGGCAGGGGGAACATCCGCTCGTTGACACTCGCGGTTCATTCCCCTCGCCCTGGAATGAGAGCGGGGGCAGGGAGAACATCCGCTCGTTGACACTCGCGGTTCATTCCCCTCGCCCTGGAATGAGCGCGGGGGCAGGGAGAACATCCGCTCGTTGACACTCGCGGTTCATTCCCATCGCCCTGGAAGGGGAGCGGGGGCAGGGAGAACATCCGCTCGTTGACACTCGCGGTTCATTCCCATTGCCCTGGAATGAGAGCGGGGGCAGGGGGAACATCCGCTCGTTGACACTCGCGGTTCATTCCCCTCGCCCTGGAAGGGGGAACATCCGCTCGTTGACACTCGCGGTTCATTCCCATCGCCCTGGAATGAGAGCGGGGGCAGGGGGAGCGGGGCAACAAGGCTAGGCAATACGAAAGCAGGGAGGATAGAAGATGACTAGACAGGAATATGAGCGGGGGCGGCAAGCCGAGCAGGTGGCTGCTCCAACAATGGAAGCGGCGGTGCCGCATGTGCGTATCTACCTGATGGGCAAAGAGTACTACGTGCCGAAGGTGCTAACGATAATGGCGGCAATAGAGTATGCGGGGTATAAGATGATCCGCGGCTGTGGCTGTCGGGCAGGGTTTTGTGGGGCGTGTTCTACGGTGTATCGCAAAGCAGATGATTACAAGCTCCATTCTGCGCTTGCCTGCCAAACGCTGGTAGAAGAGGGGATGTACCTGGTGCAAATACCGTTTGTGCCAGCGGTGAAGGCGACCTATGATGTGGGGCGTTTGACGGCAGGGGATAACGTTATCCTACGGCACTACCCAGAGATTGCGCGGTGCGTTTCGTGTAACACATGCACGCGCTCGTGTCCGCAAGACATCCGCGTGATGGACTATATCCAGGCGGCGTTGCGGGGGGATATAGCACGGGCTGCCCAACTGTCGTTTGATTGCATCCAATGTGGGCTGTGTGCGAGCCGCTGTCCAGCGGACATCAAACATTACCATGTGGGGCAGTTGGCGCGGCGGATGTATGAAACGCAGCAGGTACCGAACGCCCCGCAGCTGGCACAGCGGATGGCGGAGATGGAGCAGGGGCAATATACGGCTGAGATGGCAACGTTGGTGAGGATGAGCAGGGCGGAGTTGCGCGAACGCTACCAGCAGCGCAAGATAGAGCCAGCCGGGGAGGGGAAATGAAGATTATCCGAGGGTATCCAGAGTATATGCTGGAGAGCATCGAGCGGGTAGAGGCGAGCCGTGCAGGGCGTATCAAGCAGAGCTACCCACCGATGAGTTTGGCGGAGCGGGAGCAGCTGTTGTATCAGCATCACCCAGACTATAAGCAGGATGGGAAACGGGGGTTGGCGTTTGGGGCGAGTCGGGGGATGATGATTAACCATGAACTGGCAGACAAGCTGGAGGCACAATCGCTGATTACGGCAGAGCTAGACCTGCACCAGGTAGATGATGAGGTAGACTTGCTGATCATCGGTGGGGGCGGGGCGGGGACGGTAGCGGCGCTGTGGGCTGTTCAGGAGGGGATACATCCGCACGACATCCTGATAGCGACCAAATTGCGGCATGGGGATTCTAATTCGACAATGGCGCAAGGGGGTATCCAGGCGGCAGACCGCCCGGAGGATTCGCCGCCGATCCACTACCTGGATGCGATAGGGGGGGGACACTTTACAAACCGTCCCGAACTGGTAGAAGCTCTGGTAACGGAAGCTCCTCAGATTATCCAGTGGCATGAAGCGCTTGGGGTGATGTATGACAAGGATAGTGAGGGGAACTTTCGGGAAAACCCCGGCGGGGGTACCTCGCGCAAGCGGCTACACTCGGCAAAGGACTATACGGGGCTGGAGATTATGCGGGTGTTGCGGGATGAAGCCCGCAACGTAGGCATCCCGGTGTCGGAGTTTACGCCGGCGATAGAACTGCTGATGGATGATGCGGGGCAGGTGGCAGGGGCGGTGCTGTATAACCTGGAGACGCAGGCGTACCGGGTGGTACGGGCAAAGGCGACTATCCTGGCAACGGGGGGGTTTGGTCGGCTGCATATGCAGGGGTTTCCGACAACCAACCACTATGGGGCTACGGCAGATGGGCTGGTGCTGGCGTATCGGGTGGGGGCGGAGTTGACGGACTTGGATACGGTGCAGTATCACCCGACAGGGGCAGCCTACCCGCCACAAATTGCGGGGCTGCTGATTACGGAAAAGGTGCGGGGTATGGGGGCGGCTCCTATCAATGATGCGGGGGAGCTGTTTGTGTATCCGCTTGAGCCGCGGGATGTGGAGTCGGCGGCGTTTATTCGGGAATGTTACGAGCGCAACTTGGGGGTCGTTACGCCATCGGGTATGCGCGGGGTGTGGCTGGACTCGCCAATGGTAGATATAATCCACGGTGAGGGGACAATCAAGCGGGAGCTACCGGCAATGTATCGGATGTATGAACGGTTTGGCATAGATATGACCAGCGAGCCGATTCTCGTGTTCCCCACGTTGCACTACCAGAATGGCGGGGTTGTTATAGATACCAACGGCGCAACTACCGTACCGGGGCTATTTGCGGGTGGCGAGGTAGGCGGCGGTGTGCATGGCAAAAACCGTCTCATGGGCAACAGCCTCCTGGACTACAATGTCTTTGGCAAGCGAGCGGGGATCGCCGCTGCACGGTATGCAAAAGAGGTGACGATAGGCAACCTCACGCTTGATCACCTGCACCGCTACAACGACATGCTCAAAGAAGCGGGAATCACCACAGACCGCGTAGCTCCCATGCTGCTGCCAGACTATCGCGGACGCGAGTCCATAGAGCGACACCTTGACATCGTAGTGTAGGGGAAGGGGGCGGCATCCCCCCCATCCCCTACCCCCTTCCCCCACTACGCGGGAGAAGGGGAACCGGGCAGGTGTTCCCCCTCGCCCTTTTATGGGAGAGGGGGCAGGGGGAGAGGGTCGTTCCGGTCAGCCCCCTTCCCCCACCGCGGGGAGAAGGGGAACCGGGCAGGTGTTCCCCCTCGCCCTTTTATGGGAGAGGGGGC
>CAYPHM010000017.1:32412-44307 GCA_964410555.1 uncultured Chloroflexaceae bacterium
AGGGGGAGAGGGTCGTTCGGCTCCCCCTCGCCCTTTTATGGGAGAGGGGGCAGGGGGAGAGGGTCGTATTGTACCCTTATCAAAATAGGTAAAGCACGAACGGAAGGGAAAACGGTATGGTAATCGTAAATGACGACTGGTGCAAGGGGTGCAATCTCTGTATCATCAACTGCCCGCGTGGGGCGTTGCAGTTTTCAACGCGCTTCAACCGCCGCGGTATCCACCCGCCGGAAATGGTAGACGACCATACGTGCAATGATTGCCGTATGTGTGAACTGGTCTGCCCCGACTTTGCCATAACGGTTATTGAGGGTGAGGTCGTCTTGGTTGAGGAGTCGCAGTAAGCGGTCAAGAGTCGAGATAGCAGGAGAGCAAAGAGCACAAGGAGATCAACCAGTGCAAGCAATGATAGAACAACCAACGCACCTTGACCAGGAACTTGTCCGTCAGGTGCTAGAAAAGAAAATCCACTTTATCCACGGCGATATGGCGTGTGCGTATGGGGCGTTGTTGGCAGGGTGCAACTTCTTTGCTGGCTACCCTATCACGCCTGCCACGGAGATTGCCGAGGGGATGGCGGAGTTTCTGCCCAAGATAGGCGGACGCTATATCCAGATGGAAGACGAAATTGCCAGTATGGGGGCGATTATCGGGGCAAGCTGGACCGGGGCAAAAACGATGACGGCTACCTCTGGACCGGGCTTTTCGCTGATGCAGGAGAACCTGGGGTATGCCATCATGAGCGAGACCCCGTGTGTGGTCGTCAATGTGCAGCGTTCAGGACCATCTACGGGGCAGCCGACTCTGTCGGCACAGGGTGATATGATGCAAGCCCGATGGGGGACGCACGGTGATCACGAGATTGTGATGCTCTACCCCAACTCGGTGCAAGAGTCGCTGGATATGACCATCGTTGCTTTCAACATAGCCGAGATTTTGCGAACACCCGTCCTCGTCTTCATTGACGCAGAGATAGGGCATATGCAAGAAAAAGTGGTTATCCCATCCGTAGAGGAGGTGGAATTGCGCTATCGGCAGCTTGTCACATGCAGCAAAGAGGATTATGTCCCCTTCAAAGCAGACAACAATGCCAATAACCCGCTTGTCCCGGAGTTTGCCCCCTTTGGCAGCGGTTATAAGACCTACGTCACAGGCTTGACGCACAACGAGGCGGGACTACCCAAGACCAACAGTGCAGAGATACATATTAACTTGATTAACCGACAGCAAGAGAAAATCTTGGCAAACAAAGCGGATTTTACCTACTACGAGGAACTATATCCAGAAGATAGCGAGATCGCCATTGTTGCCTATGGCATAAGCTCACGAGCGTGTGTAGATGCCATTGAGCAAGCCCGCGAACGGGGCATCAAAGTTGGGATGCTGCGGCTTATCACCATGTGGCCCTTTGCCGAAGAAATCGTCACCAGTTGGGCAGACCGAGCACGGGCAATGATTGTACCAGAAATGAACCTGGGACAAATGATCCACCCCATCAGAGAAGCTGTCGCTGGCAAATGTCCCATCCACACCGTCAACAAGATAGGCGGCGAAATCCACACACCCGGCGAGATACTCGCCGCAATAGAGGAGGTTATGTAATGAGCGTAATGAAAGATGCCAAGACCCTACGCGACAAGTATTTGCGAAAAAGCATGTTTCCTACCATCTTCTGTGATGGTTGTGGTATCGGCAATGTGCTGCAATATACGCTGTGGGCAATAGACAATGTAGGGCTAGACCTAGAGAAGACCGTCTTTGTGTCTGGTATCGGCTGCTCCTCCCGCTTGCCAGGCTACATCCTAGCCGATGGCTTGCACACCACGCACGGGCGGGCAATGGCGTTTGCTACGGGGGTGAAAGTTGCCAATCCAGAACTCAACGTTATTGTCTTTACCGGTGATGGCGATTGCTCTGGTATTGGGGGAAATCACTTTATCCACGCCATACGCCGCAATATGAACTTTACCGTTATTGCCGTAAACAACTTTACCTATGGTATGACTGGTGGGCAGGTGGCACCAACAACCCCTATAGGCAGTTTTACCACGACAACCCCCCACGGCAATGTGGAGACCCCCTTTGACATGAGCGACCTTGCACGGGTAATAGGTGCGCCCTACGTCGCCCGATGGCCCGTCAACTACCCCTATCAGCCTATCAAGGCGATTGAAGCCGGTATCAAGAAGAAGGGTTTTGCCTTTATTGAACTGCTCGCTCCCTGCCCCACGGCTTATGGGCGGCGCAACAAGCAGCGCACCATCGAGGCATGCTGGAACTGGTACAAAGACAACGTAGTGCTTATTGACGACTACGAGCGCATACAGAGGTTTGGTACTCCAGAAGAGAAGCAGGAAATAGCCTACAAGCTCAAGATTGGGGTCTTTCAGGATACCGAGCGTCCGAGCTTTAGCCAGCAGCTTCAAGCCCAAATTGATGCTTTGCACGTAGATCGTGACTATAACCAGGTGGGCGGGTAGTCTTCTCCCGCTTACCTTGCGCTTGAACTATTGCCCTATCCCCTCTCCCATACTAGGGAGAGCAACGACCCTCTCCCCCCTGCCCCCTCTCCCATCCCAGGGCGAGGGGGAACACCTGCGCGGTTCCCCTTCTCCCCTCGGTGGGGGAAGGGGTTAGGGGATGGGGGGGCTGCCCGGAGCGACCTTCACCCCCTGCCCCCTCTCCCATGTCCGGTTGTAGAGACGTTGCATGCAACGTCTCTACGGTTCCCCTTCTCCCCATCAGTGGGGGAAGGGGCTAGGGGATGGGGGCTGCCCGGAGCGACCCTCTCCCCCCTGCCCCCTCTCCGCTTGTAGAGACGTAGCATGCTACGTCTTTACGGTTCCCCTTCTCCCCTCGGGGAGACGCGGGGCAACGAATATAAGGGACAAACCGGACTTTGCTATGACCCTGTACGTATCCCCCGCAATTCCCCTTACCTGCTTGCATGTGGTATGATGCCCCGTGAAGCATACGACCCGGCAAGGGACAACCGCTTGGGAACAATCATCAACTCATCGCAGGGGGATACTGATGAAAACAACGGTCTACTTAATTCGTCATGGCGAGACAGATTGGAATATACAAAAGCGATGGCAGGGACATACAGACATCCCATTAAACACGATTGGTAAGCAACAATCAAAACGATTAGCCCAACGATTGCAACAAGAGCGATTCCATGTTGATGTACTCTACAGTAGCGATCTTGCCCGTGCGTACCAGACCGCATGGGAAATAGGCGCAGCATTGCAGGTTCCTGTTGAGATGCTCCCCCCGCTCCGCGAGATTGACTTGGGAAGGTGGAGCGGCATGACCCGTGAGGAAATTCAAGAACGTTATCCAGTTGAGTATGAACTATTGAAACAAGGGCAGGATATACCACGAGGTGGCGGTGAAACATTAGCTAACCTCAAAAACCGGGTGGTAACAACTATTGAGGCAATGGTTGCCCAACACCCCGGCGAAACGCTGATATTTGTGAGCCATGGGGGAGCTATCCGTATGATGTTAAGCCATGTGTGCCAGGATTTTGACCTAGCCAACTTACCATGCAAGCACATAGGTAATACGTCTCTCTCTCTTTTGCACCATACCACCAGTGACGGCTGGACTCTTGTGCATTGTAATGATATACGGCATATTGAGAATACACCGCTCTACTCTGCTCCACCAGATGATGCCGAAAGTCCAAAAGGTCGCAAAACTATTCCCTAACAGGACTGCACAGAACCATTCCCTGCCCTTCCTCCACTACGCAGGAAAAAAGAGAGTTGGTGGGCTCCCCCTTGCCCTATTCTATCCGTGAGGGAGCGGATGTCTGGAAACGAGGGGCAGGGGGAGCGGGTGACAACCAGGTTATTTTCATTGGGTGGTGTGCGCGAAGAGCAAAGGCTTCTGTAGGGAAACCACATGGTCAAAACGTTGGAAACAGAGGGACAAATGCTATGAGTCTGGATGAACACTATACGATAGACACACCGGAACATATCGAACTGAGCTATACCGTTGCCGGTATAGGCTCACGCTTTCTTGCCGCTATTATAGACACCTTTCTCCTGCTCCTGATACAATTGCTCTTGATTGCAGCAATGTTTCTGATCATTCACGGGGTTGATGGCATAGAACAAACAGATGCTGTCACAAGTATCGTGCTTGCTATTTGGGGTATTATGAGCTTTCTTTTCTTTTGGGGCTACTATATCCTCTTTGAACTAGCATGGAATGGACAATCGCCTGGTAAACGGCTCATCCGGTTGAGAGTTGTTCGGGATCATGGTCGCCCCATCACCTTTGCTGCTTCGGCTATCCGTAACCTCATTCGTGTGATTGACTTCTTGCCAAGCCTCTATGGTGTGGGGGTGCTGGTGATGTTTGTAGACCGTCATGCTCGTCGGTTGGGGGATATGGCGGCGGGTACCCTAGTGGTCAAGGAAGATGCCGCCGTCACTCTCGATAAATTGGTTAGCCGTGCGACAACCAATTCTGCCCCACCGCCACATCCATCACCTACACCTGCCGACCCACTAGCGACTATTGCGCTAGACCAGCAAACTGAACCATCTGAACCGTTTGTCCCAACCATCCCAAACCTGACACTGGTCAAGCAGAGCGACTATGATCTCGTACAAGAGTTTTTGCGTCGACGGACTGAACTCGGCAAAGAGAGTCGGCAAACATTAGGGACACAGCTTGCGGAAAAGTTGTTACAGCGGCTTGGCATCACCATAGAGAGCAGCCATAGCCACGAGCGGTTTCTTGAGCATTTGGCAGAAGAATACCGCCAGCTTGTGCGTGAGTAGGCAGTCATACCAATGTGGGGGCGGGGGCAGGGGCGGGGGCAGGGTATAGGGGGGAGCGAGTCGTTACCCTAGAGGAAACGGGAAAAACACCTATCATCCCGAGACCCTATCACCCCATCACCCCACCTTGCAGCCGGGTCAATCCATCCTCTGCTGGTGGGCATCCATCAATGCTCAACTCTAGGGCATGGCGATAGGCAGAAGATGCCTCGCCTATACGATTATGCGCTTCATACACTGTGCCAAGCATCACCTGCAACTCAATATAGCGCGAACGCAACGCCTGCCGCTGATCCTCCACATATGAAGAATCGCCAAAGAAGGGGCAATCATCCATATAGTCGCCACGGTACAGCTGATGGGCTTGGTCGAGCATCTCTAGTGCTCCCGTTAAGTCCTGCTGATGCAACAACGTTGCTCCCCGTTCTACATCTACGATAAATTGCTCAACATCACACCACGTAATAGCCGATGGTTCTAGCCAATATCGCTCGTGATGGTAGGTAATCAAGCGGCTTTGGTTGCCCCGTTTTAGCCCCGGCTCTAGCGTGCGGCGCAAGGCTGCTAACGTGCGATGAAAGGCACTGTCTGCTTTGCTAATCTCCAGATCAACCCAGATAATCTCTTCAGCTTCATCTTTTGTAATCCCCTTACCGCGGCGATCAAACAGGAAGGCAAATAAAGCCTCTGCCTGATAGGTGCCCGCTTTATCGCCCCCCCACTTGGTAATAAGCTCACCGTCCCGTTCTACGCGCAATGAGCCAAGCGCATATACCCGCATGCCCTCTCCCGTTGGTACTGGTTCTTTCATCGCAGCTTTGCGTGTGGTTTCTGCCGCATGCTGTGCCAACTGCTCTTGTTGCTCGTGCAACACCTTGCGCTGCTCATTGAGCGTCACCATAAGATTGCGGTGTTCGTCTCGCACCCGTGCATGGTCAATCGTGAGGGCTAGATAGCCGCCGAGGTGATTGAGCAAAGCCCGCTCTGTTTCGCTATACATGAGATCATCTTCATATGCGGTATCTTCTCGCCTACCCAAGACCATCAAACCTAGCGTTTCATCTCTATGACGCAATGGTAAAAGCAACGTAGCAGATGGGATCGGCTCCCAGGGTTCTTCGCTGGCTATCTCGATAAGTTCGTCTGGGAAGACAACCTGCTGCTGTTGGAGGAGCATGGGCATAGCCTGGTTGCCATAGACCGCACGGGCAGTATAGCCCGTCTCATCCGTCACAGCTACAATCCCCTGCTGCACATCCAACGCTCGACAGACCCACGCCAGCCCCGCGTACAATTGCTCTTGCAACTCACCGCGCTCAAACAGTTCATCGCTCAAGGACTTAATCAGCTGGCTATAGTCAAATTCACGGGGGTAGAAGTGACGGTCTAGCTGGCTACGCAGCCATTCCCCTACGGGGCCAAAGGCTGCAGCAAGCCCAACAATGGAGAGTGCCGACACAAGCGGAATGTTAATATGCAAAAGTTCTCCCGCGCCCCATTCTAGCAACATCACGACTCCTACGTAGAGCATCGTAAAGAGACTAGCAAGCACGGAATAGACAAACGCTCGCTGCGTGGCACGAGCAGGGAGTAGCCCCCGGTGGGTTAGCACCGTGTAGGTAAAAATAAGCATAGCAATGACAATAATCGTCCGGGGAATCGACGGCGACCACCCCTGTTCGCGGGCTATGGTGGCAGATACTGCCCCGACTACGCCAAGAAAGGCGGTGATAGTCAAGATGCGCCGTAACCGAAGTTCATAGGCATCTGGAGTTTTGCGCCAGAAAGACAGCCACATCAGCACGAGTGCCAACAGCAGCGGCACGATACGTTGGGCAGCAGATGCCCATTTCAGCCAGCCATCGGGGAAGCGTGGTTCATCCCAGCGCGTCCACGACTGTACCAACCTAACCGGTTCAGGTATATCGCTGCCCATAATAGCATAGCCAGCTAGTATGCCACCGGTGAGGTAGCAGAACACGATAAAAATTTTGTAGAGGAGGGGGATGCGTCCAGTGGGGGTAATCAATGCGGCTATAAAGAGCACAAAAGATGGGGGCGCGAGGACAGTGGCGACCAATTCGGCACGCCCCAGAAATACCGCTACCTCTTGTGAGATGGTGAGTTGGTATTGTATGGCGGTGATACCGTAGAGCACCATATGCACACAGAAGACTGCAAATGCCTGGATAACCCGGTTCTGTGGTGCGCGGACGAGCAACCCAAGCCCAAGCCACGCCGAGACCACAACCATCAGTAGGTCAGGCAACCGATGGATAATGAGGAGTATCATGTTGGGTTCCAATCATAGCATAGCTCTGCACCGATAGCAACTAGCAAAGATTCAAGATAGGGCTACGTCAAAGTCCGAGCCACCCCCTATCCCCTTTGACATAGCCCTAGATTCAAGACTATAACCAGACCTACCCCCAAAGCCTGTGGTATACTAGGCTTACCATGGGCAAACATTATCATCAAGACAGGATGACAGAGGAGTTAGAGCATATGGATGATGTGAATTATCACTTTCTGTCGAGAAATCAATACTGTGTTTTTGGAAAGCAAGGCTGTCATGAAACAGCTTTCAATGTGTACGAAACCGAAGATACAATCCTCGTGGTAGCAGATTTGGCAGGAGTAGACCCAAACAGCTTTGTTCTTGAGGTAAGCTCCAACAAGGTGGTTATTCGGGGGAATCGCTGTGTAGAACCACCAGAGAATCTGCTCCGCATTGATCGCCTAGAGATTAGTGCCGGACCATTTGAACTAGACGTACCGCTTCGAGTACCAGTGGATGCTAACCAAGCAACATCACATTATCATAATGGCTTGTTGCACATCGAGATTCCCCTGGTGAAGCCCCCCTCTCAGCGAATTATTATCAATGTACAACAGGAAGGAGACCCTCAATGACAGAGGATGGCAATGTAGAAACCATACAGCCTGAGCATATTGTACCGGTAAATGTTGAACCAAAGCAAGAAGTGGAGAATCCTATCCTACCACTGTTGCTCTTGAGTAATGTCGTCATCTTTCCAGGAATGATTACCTCGCTAGTTATTAGTGGAGAAACCTGGGTCAAACTGATTGATGATATAGCCCTCTCCAACAAAACATTGGCAGTGTTCTGGAGCAAGAGTACAAGTAATACCTTTGAACTGGAGGCTCTCGGACGGGTCGGGACAATGGCGTTGATCGTGCGGCTGCTGCGGGTGCCAGATGGCAATGTACAGGTGATGCTCCAGGGGCAAGAACGGGTAGAAATTACTGAGGTTATCAGCACCGACCCCTACCCCGTGGCACGGATGCAAGTGCAACATGAGCCAACAGCCGATACGCTAGAAATTGAGGGGCTCTCGCGGACTACCATGTCGCTCTTCCAAAAGATCGTTGAGTTGAACGCTGGACTGTCTGAAGAACTGCTGGTAGCCGCGTCTAATACTCCCTCAGCCGGCGTGTTGGCTGACTTGATTGCTGCTAATCTGGGCATCAAACCCGAACTCCAACAACAGGTTCGTGATGCCATAGACATTGCCGAACGGTTGCGGCTCGTGTTGGGCTTTGTGCAGCGCGAAAATGAGATATTGCAGATTGGGCAGAAGGCGCAGGAGGAGATGTCTCGTGGGCAGCGTGAGTATGTGTTGCGTCAACAGCTTGAGGCTATCAAGCGCGAGTTGGGCGAAAGTGATGACCATGAAGCAGAGATAGTCGAGCTACGCCAGCGGATGAAGGAAGCAGAACTCCCCGAAGAGCCGCTCAAAGAGGCAGAGCGGGAGCTCAAACGGCTAGAACGGTTGCCTAGCGGTTCCTCAGAGTATAACGTTATCCGTACCTACCTGGAATGGCTGTTTGACCTGCCCTGGAGCAAAAGCACCCAAGATCACTTTGACTTGCCCCATGCCCGTGAGGTCCTCGATGCTGATCATTATGCGCTTGACAAGATCAAAGAGCGGATTATTGAGTATCTGGCAGTACGCAAACTGCAAAACCAACAGGGCGAAGATCGTCTTCGTGGTCCTATCCTCTGCTTTGCTGGGCCTCCCGGTGTGGGCAAAACGAGTTTGGGGCAGTCTATTGCGCGGGCACTTGGGCGCGAGTTTATGCGCGTAGCCCTGGGGGGGGTGCGCGATGAGTCGGAGATTCGCGGGTTTCGCCGCACCTACGTGGGGGCGTTGCCTGGGCGCATTATCCAGGGGATCAAGCGGGCAAATACCAACAACCCGGTGCTTATGCTTGACGAGGTAGACAAGCTGACGATGGGGATGCAAGGCGATCCATCGGCTGCGCTGCTTGAACTGCTTGACCCAGAGCAAAACCGCAGCTTTGTAGACCGGTATCTGGATGTGCCGTTTGATATGAGCCGGGTCTTGTTCATCTGCACCGCTAACCGCACGGATACCATCCCCTCAGCCCTGCTAGACCGTATGGAAGTACTCGAACTTTCTGGCTATACCGAGGCAGAGAAACTGGCAATTAGCCAACGGTATCTCGTCCCACGCCAGCGCACGGAGCAAGGGCTAGGCAAAAATGGCACGGTTATTACCGATGCTGCGCTCAAGATGCTTATTCGTGATTACACCCGTGAGGCGGGGGTGCGTAATCTGGAACGACAGATTGGTTCTGTCTATCGCAAGGTGGCGACCCGGCTGGCAAATGCCGAATGGATACCAGAGCAGATAGATGCTGATGACCTTGAAGCGATGCTTGGTACGCCACGGTTCCGCAAGGAGAGCGTTTTAGGTGATGATGACGTGGGTGTAGCAACGGGGTTGGCTTGGACACCGGTTGGCGGAGAAGTGTTGTTCATTGAAACAAGCGTGGTAGCCGGGCGGGGGCAGCTGACCCTCACCGGGCAGCTTGGCGATGTGATGCGCGAGTCGGCGCGGGCGGCGATGACTTATGCCCGCTCTCGGTCACAGACACTTGGCATACCGGCAGACTTTGCCCAGAAAGCAGACATCCACATTCACATCCCCGCGGGTGCCGTGCCAAAAGACGGTCCATCGGCGGGTATCACGATGGCGTGTTCGCTCATCTCTGCCCTCACCGGCTGCCCTGCCTATAAGCATGTCGCTATGACAGGCGAGATCACTCTGCGCGGTAAGGTGTTGCCCATTGGGGGGGTGAAGGAGAAGGTGCTCGCTGCCCATCGGTTTGGGGTAAAAACGGTATTGCTGCCCCATGAAAATGGCTCTGATGTGCGCGACATTCCCGAAGATGTGCGCGAGCAAATAGAGATTATCTTGGTGCAGCATATGGATGATGTGTTGCCACGGGTGCTGTATACCGAGGCAAAAGAGCAACCAGCGGCATTTGCCGGCAATGGTCATGCTCATCCATCCCAAGATGACCAACCATCCGAAGAGCGGGAGCAGTCGGCAGTCGTTGAAGAGCAAATCTAGGTATATATTGGGAGGTGACAATGTTTAAGCGCATAATGCTGGCAACAGATGGCTCGCCCTCTATTGAGCGTGGCGTATTGTATGCTGCTCATATTGCTCGCCTTGAGCAAGATGCAGATTTGATGGTGCTACATGTCTATCAACCGCCTAGGGTGTATAGCGGCTATGTTGGCTATGACCAACTGATTGACCAGATGCAGGGGGTCGCAGGGGCGTTGGTGGATGAGGTCATTCAGCAGCTACGTCAAGATGGGATAGAGGCGCGTGGGGAGCTACGGATGGGGACACCAGCGGAGATGATCGCCGCGGTGGTTGAGGAGTACGATATTGATCTCGTTATTCTAGGGACAAGCAACAAGCACAATCGCAGTGAGATAACCGGGTATACCCATTTACAGGTAGTGCGTCAGGTGCGGTGTCCAGTGATGCAGATACCGTAGGCGTAGGGTGCCCCCCATCCCCTCGCCCCTGCCCTTGCTCCGCTTGTAGAGACGTAGCATGCTATGTCTCTACGGCTCCCCCTCGCCCTGTATGGGAGCGGGCGCAGGGGGAGAGGGTTGTTTTTCCCCCCATCCCCTAGCCCCTTCCCCCACCGAGGGGAGAAGGGGAACCGGGCAGGTAGCGGCTCCCCCTCGCCCTGGAATGGGAGCGGGGGATGGGGGGGATGGTTGTTTCCCTGTATGGGAGCGGGGGCAGGGGGAGAGGGTGTGCCGTCCAAATATCCGTGGTAAGCTAAGGAATCAATGCCAAACGAATCCCTCTGAGGTAAATGGGGTCAACAACGGCACCAAACCTGATCCGCTCTGAACAACGAATGAGGTCAATCTTATCCCACCACGACCCACCTCGATAGGGTAAGTTCCAATTATCTACGCTAAAATCATTTACTCTTACCCCACCCTCTGCCGCATATCCAACATAACTACTGCTCATTGCCTCCCATACGCTACCGACCATATCTTGTGCGCCACACGCTGCTGCCCCACTGGGTCGCTCCCCAACATTCGATGAGTAGGCTTTGTCAAAGTCTGCTAAATCACTTGTAGGGGGGGATTCGCCCCATGGGTAGTTATACCATGTTTGTCCATCATACGCGCAAGCCACTTCCCATGCCGCCTCTGTAGGCAATTGTATTCGGTAGCCTTCTGGCAATGTCCCTGCAAGTATACTATGCTGCCAATTGGCATACGCTATCGCCTCATACCACGTCACCCCAACCACCGGTTGGTTATCGCCATTGTAATTTGGATCATCCCACCAATAAGGTTTTTTGCGTCCCCTACCTTCATCATAGGCTACAATCCATGCCCAACCGTTAGCAGTCCAGTAGGCTTGATTGGTATAACCGCCTGCGTCAATAAACTGTCGGTATTGTTTATTCGTAATCGGGTATTTGGCTATCCAGTAGTCTGGCAAGACGACATCAGCTTGGGCATCGTTGTCGTTATCACCATCATTTACCCATCCCCCGATAGTATAGGTGCCACCCGGCACATACCGCCAATAGTGGTCGCCGTCACGGGTGAAGTCTCGGCTGAGGGTGTTCGTTTCGTTACGCCATTCATCGAACGTAACAGGATAATTCACAGGGTTGAACATGGTCTTCACAGGCAGCGGTATGGGGGTATCTGTTGGTAGCGGTATGGGGGTATCTGTTGGTAGCGGTATGGGGGTATCTGTTGGTAGCGGTA
>CAYPHM010000017.1:44407-50134 GCA_964410555.1 uncultured Chloroflexaceae bacterium
TGGGGGTATCTTTCGGCTCTTCCACAACTATCGCTGATTGTGGTTTTTCGCTTCCCATCATACTATTCCCAACAAGCCATCCCCCACCGAGCAACAGCACCAACACCCCCACCACAATTGCCGCTATCGGCAGAGTACGGTTGGGGACAGATGGAGTTGGTGGCGGTTGGGTTGGCACTGTCACCGGCTGTTGTGGGGAAGCAGCGGTAAGGTTTAGTGCAGGCACAGTAGGGGCTAGGGGGGGAGCAACCGTGGTATGCATAGCTGGCTTGGCAGCAACAATTAACGCTTGCTTAAACGACCCCGCATCAGGAAAACGATTTTGCGGCTGAACTTCCAACGCTTTCATCAAAGCATTAGACACATGCTCAGAAAGCCGTGGGTTGTGGTCACGCGGCGGGACCAACGGATCATTTGAGGCAGCAAGCCGGTTGGTCACCGGTGGCGGTGCTTGTCCTGTTAGCAGATGATACAACGAAGCCCCCAAACTATACAGATCGCTTTGAGGAGTCGTATGTAATCCCGTATTGCCCCATTGTTCTAGTGGGGCATAGGCAGGAGTCAGCCCAAGCCGAGAGCTACCTGTCACATCAGTACCCTGTTTGAGCAAGCCAAAGTCTACCAATTTGATCAACCCATCAGGCGTAAGGCGGATATTGGCAGGCTTGATGTCGCGGTGAATGAGCGTAGGGGATTGTTGGTGCAGGTAGATTAACGCATCACAGACCTGGATAGCATACCCCAATACCTGCGCTTCTGCCAACGGTTTGCCATTACGTCGTTGGAGCACCTCAAGCAAACTTTGCCCAGGGATAAGCTCCATGACTAGATAGCCATTACCCTGCTCCTCAAACATGGCGTAGTAATGGGGCAGGTGGTCATGATCAAGCTGATGCAGTACTGTAAACTCGCCTTGAAACCCACGAATGTTTGCCGGGTCAAAGGTTTCCTTTATCGCAACACTGTCACCAGTTTTAGTGTTTTCCGCTTCGTAGACAGCACCAAAGCCACCATAGCCAATGATGTCGTGTATGCTATAATCGTTGATGACTGTCCCAGGGTTGTGGAGGGACAAAGCATAGCGAAGCGACATACCACACTTGTGACAATGTTTTGCGCTATCAGGATTCGTAGCCCCACAACCAGAACTATTCCGTTGATCAAGACAAATGAGCATACTTCCACACACATTTCTTCAAGTGTTACCCTAGCGAGTATTATACCAGATTATTTCACCCCCCCCTGCAAAGCTATACGACATGTTATGATATAATCTCCCATGATGATTCTCTCTGACAAGTAACAAAGGCAGGAATGAAAACCTATGGTTATGTGCAATCCCTCGTCAACAACCAATAAACTTTTTCACACCGATAACCAATTTGCTGTACTCTTTATGTCATACGGTGGGCCAGATAGTCTTGATGATATTGAAGGCTTTTTGCTGGACATCCGCGGTGGACGACAAACCCCCGCCGAACTCATTGAAGAAATACGCGAACGCTACGCCAAAATCGGCGGCAAATCCCCGTTGCTAGAAATCACCTGCGACCAGGCAGAAGCAACCGAAGCCCTGCTCAACACCCCAACTGACGAGCAGGAAACCCCACCAGCAGAACCCATCCGCATCTACATTGGCATGCGCCACTGGACTCCCTACATCAAAGATGTGCTGGCAGAAATGATCAACAATGGGGTAAAGCAAATCGTCACGCTCTGTATGACCCCCTACTACTCCAAGATGACCGTTGGGGCATACATTGATAAATTTGAAGAAGCTCGCCAAGCCCTCGGAGCCGATGATCTGCATGTTGTCCATATCAAAAATTGGCATCATCACCCCCTCTATATTGAGGCAATAGCCGAGAAGGTGCGCGAAGCCCTAGAGAAATTCCCTGCCGAAGAGCGCAATACGGTACAACTGATCTTCACCGCCCACAGCCTCCCTGCTTCTATCAAAGAACAGGGCGACCCCTACGAAGATCACCTCAAGGAAACGATGAACCTCATTATCCAGCGGCTAGAAATGGGGGCATCATACACCCCGCCCCTCGCAGGTCGTTCGTACTTCTGCTACCAGAGTGCTGGCGCACGTAAAGTCGTATGGCTAGGTCCCTCGCTGGATGAAACAATGGACCAGATGGTCGAAGCGGGTAACAAGAACATCCTCATTATCCCCATTGGCTTTCTGGTAGACCATGTAGAAACGCTCTATGACCTCGATATAGAAGTTCGTGAAGAGACAGCAAAACGGGGGATACATATGGAGCGCACCGAATCGCTCAATACCTCACCTACCTTCATGCAAGCCTTTGCAGATATTCTCAAACAAACGATAGCTGGTGAATGGGACGCAATAATGACGGAAGACGAAATTAACCAAGTGTAGAAATGGAGTGTGGAAAGCAGAAATGAAACATGTGATTATTGTCGGCGGTGGGATTACCGGGCTCTCAGCAGCCTATCATCTCCAGGAAGAAGCCAAAGCAGCCGGTATGCCCATTACGTACACGCTGCTCGAAAGTGACTCCCGTCTTGGCGGCAAGATTAAGACGGTGTATGCAGACGGTTTTACCATAGATGGGGGACCCGACTGCTTTTTGAGCCGCAAACCCTGGGCTATTCAACTCTGCCGCAAGCTCGGCTTGGGGGATGAGCTCCTGGGGACAAATGACGACAAGCGCAAGACGTTTGTCTTGAACAAGGGCAAGCTCACCCCGCTGCCCGATGGGGTGCTGCTCGTTATCCCCACCCGCTTTGTTCCCTTCGCTACTTCAAGGCTCATCACTTGGCATGGCAAAATGCGTATGGGTATGGACCTGTTTATTCCTCCACGCAAGGATGATGGAGATGAAACCGTGGCAAACTTTATCCGTCGACGGCTTGGCTCAGAAGCCCTAGAGAAGATCGCCGAGCCGCTCATGTCGGGTATTCACATTTCCGACCCAGAGTACCAGAGTTTGCTTGGGAGTTTCCCCCGCTTCCGTGAAATGGAGCTAAAACATGGTAGTCTGATACGGGCAATGGTCTCACAGCGCAAGCCAAAGGGAGCGCATGGCAGCCACGGCAGCAGCAATGGCACAAACCCACTGCTCCACACCGGGCTGCGCCAGATTACCCGCATGGTCGGGGTACCCATGCCCGACAAGAGCGCAACCAATGGCAGTAGCAACAGTCAGCCAAAGCCTATGTCTATGTTTATGACGCTTCGCAAGGGGCTAGGGCAGTTTGTCAACCAGCTGGTTGACAGCCTAGAGGGGACGCTGCTAACCGACAAGCAAGCCGTTAGCCTGGAGCTATGTAGCACCAATGGGCATGCGCCACGCTATCAGGTACGCACCTCTGACGGCGAGACGTTTGAGGGGGATGCGGTCATTATGGCGACCCCTGCCTACGCAACGGCTACTCTCATGGATGGGGTGAACCCTGCATTGGCTACCGAGTTGCGAAAGATTCGCTACGTCACCACCTCAACGGTATCTATGGGCTTTCGGCTTGAAGATGTGGGCAAGCCTTTTGGTGGCTTTGGCTTCGTCATCCCGCGCAAGGAAAACCGCAAGATTACCGGCTGCACATGGTCTTCTACCAAGTTTAGCTACCGTGTGCCAGACAACCACCTCTTGTTGCGGGCATTCATTGGCGGTCCGGGGCATGAGCATCTGGCAGAGCAGGAAGATGACGCTTTGGTCGCTATGGTACGTAGCGAACTCCGCGATACGATGGGGCTACAAGCTACTCCTGTCCTCACCCGCGTATTCCGCTGGACAAAGGCAAACCCGCAGTATGATGTGGGACACCTAGATCGGGTAAGCGAGATGCATGCATCCTGTGAATCACAACCAGGCTTGTTCATTACCGGCAGTGCCTATGATGGCGTGGGGGTGCCAGATTGTGTTAATCATGGACACAAGGCTGCCAAGAAAGCCATTGATCTGCTGAAAGAAACTAGTATGGTTGCCAGCGCGGTTGAGGCATAGCCAGCGTGCAAAATCAGTCAGCCAGCGTAGACTACCGCCGCAAGTGGTACGCAATGGCATGTGTGGCAATGGGGGTCTTTCTTTCAACGATAGATGCCAGCATTGTCAATATTGCCTTGCCGCAGTTTATCGAGGAATTTCATACAGATTTCCCCACCGTCCAGTGGGTACAGCTTGCCTATATGCTGGTCATTACCACGCTTATGCTAAGTGTTGGGCGACTAGCAGATATGGTTGGTAAAAAGCAAATATACACCGTTGGGTTGATTATTTTTACCGTTGGGTCAGCCCTCTGTGGTATTTCCAACAGTATAGCAGCCTTAATTGGCTTTCGCATTGTCCAGGCGATAGGGGCTGCTATGAATATGGCTCTCGGTGCTGCTATTCTTACCGAAGCCTTCCCCCCATCAGAACGGGGCAAAGCCCTCGGCGTGATTGGTACTGTCGTCTCTATTGGCATCATCGTTGGGCCTGCCGTGGGGGGGATTCTCATAGACCTGCTCTCTTGGCATTGGATTTTCTTTGTCAATATTCCAGTGGGGATTTTCGGGGTGGCTATGTCCCTCCGCTTCCTGCCCAATACCAAACCGGCAGCAACGAACCAAACGTTTGATTACCCCGGCGCACTGGCTATCTTTGGCTTTCTCGTTACCCTGCTACTCGGCATGACCGAAGGGCAACGGCTTGGCTTTACGGCACTGCCTATCCTTGCCCTATTTGGAACTTCCCTGGTGTTTTTTGGGGGCTTTATCCTCATTGAGCTACGCAGCAAGTCCCCGATGATTAACCTGCACCTATTCAAAAACAGCCTCATTTCTATCAGCCTGGTTATGGGCTTCTTGGCGTTTATCGCCATCTCTGGTACGGTGTTGCTCATTTCCTTCTATCTCCAAGACATTCTTGGACACTCAACGCGCACAGCGGGGTTGCTAATGTCTGTTGTGCCAGTGCTACTTGGCATCACCTCGCCCATATCGGGGGTGCTTTCAGACCGCTTTGGTACGCGCAAGATTACGCTGATAGGGCTAGGTATGCTGATCATAGGGTATGTGTTGCTCAAATTCCTAGACCAAAACACTGGTATGCTGGCTTATATCCTGCTCTTTATGCCAATTGGTATTGGTATGGGGGTCTTTCAGTCTCCCAACAATAGTGCCATTATGGGAGAAGCCCCACCCCATCAGCTAGGGATAGTCTCTGGGTTGCTCTCCGAGTCGCGGGTGCTTGGACAGACGTTGGGGGTTGCGCTGGTGGGGACATTCTGGGCGGGGCGGGTGGTTGCCCGCTTGGGGGAAACGCTGCCCAACGGGGCAACAACTGCCCCCATCCCCATACAGGTTGCGGCGTTGCAAGACACCTTTTTGGTGATGTCGGCTATGATGGCTGTCGCGTTGTTGCTTGGCATTGGGCTATTGGTGAAGAAACAGGCAGCACAAGAACAGCAGCAGCCCGCCGCGTAAGTGTAGAGACGTAGCATGCAACGTCTTTTCCCCCCATCCCCTAGCCCCGCGTCCCACCGCGCATCCCCCCATCCCCTAGCCCCGCGTCCCACCGTGCATCCCCCCATCCCCTAGCCCCGCGTCCCACCGAGGGGAGAAGGGGAACCGGGCAACTCCCCCTCGCCCTTTATGGGAGAGGGGGCAGGGGGAGAGGGTGTTGGGAGCGGGGGCAGGGGGGAGAGGGTCGCTCCGGATATTTCCCCCCATCCCCTAGCCCCTTCCCCCACCGAGGGGAGAAGGGGAACCGGGCA
>CAYPHM010000018.1:0-9542 GCA_964410555.1 uncultured Chloroflexaceae bacterium
GGGGTGAGGGTGAGGGCTTCTTCCGCCAGCGCGATGGCGCGATCCAGGTCGGCGGGATTGCCACGCGCTTGGTAGCGTCGGCTAAGGGTAATACTAGCATTATTAAAGATGCGTAACTGAAAAGATAATGGGGCTTGCTGGAAATCAGGATGATTTAGCAGAGTTTCCCACCCATTGGCAGCTTGTTCCAACATTGCAAGGTCGCCCTTTGCAGCATAGTGGTCATCAGCAGTATCAGCAGTTGTGAACATTTCACGGAGATGCTGGGGGATAATCCTATCAACAAACGCTGCGTCTATGCCCTCGGCGCGGGCGCGGCGCAGCAGGGTGAGGTGCTCGTTGAGTTGTCGTACTGCCCCCTCATTATCTTGGTATCGATTGAGCAGGTCAGCAAAAACATACTCGGCAGCATCGGTGAATAACACCGCTTGCTGCTCTTCCACTATGCGTTTGCTCTCATCCCAGCTGTCAGCATTGATAAAGGCAAGCACAGCATCGTTCGTTTGGTCATCGTAGCTGCTTTGCCCCCGCTCGGCAAACGCTGCGTCTATGCCCTCGGCGCGGGCGCGGCGCAGCAGGGTGAGGTGCTCGTTGGACTCCCGAACAAGACTCTCACCATCTGCTTGCACAATGATCCAGTTTAGCAAAGCTTCCGCTTCGTCAGTGAGCAATTCGGAGTGTTGTGCCAGGTAGCTTTTGCTCTCGTCCCAGGTGTCGGTGGTTAGCCACGTTTTGATACTATCAAACAGGGTTGTCTGGGGGGTTTGTTGTCCCCGCTCGGCAAACGCCGCGTCTATGCCCTCGGCGCGGGCGCGGCGCAGCAGGGTGAGGTGCTCGTTGAGTTGTCGTACTGCGCCCGCATTATCTTGGTATCGGTTGAGCAAGTCAACAAAAACGTATTCGGCAGCATCGGTGAATAACACCACTTGGTGCTCTTCCATAATGCGTTTGCTCTCATCCCAACTGTCAGCATTGATAAAGGCAAGCACAGCATCGTTCGTTTGGTCATCGTAGCGGCGTGGTTGTTGTTGCCCCCGCTCGGCAAACGCCATGTCTATGCCCTCGGCGCGGGCGCGGCGCAGCAGGGTGAGGTGCTCGTTGAGTCCCTCAATAATATCAGCATCATCCATCTGGGTTAGGAGTGTTTTTATCAACGCTTCGGCTTCGTCAGTGAGCAATTCGGGGTGTTGTGCTAGGTAGCTTTTGCTCTCGCTCCAGGTTTCGGTGATTATCCATGCTTCTAGGGTTTCAAACAAATTGTCGTCGTCCATCTGCGTATTCCTTTGCTGTTGGTATGGCTCCGCTCAACACGCCTATTGGCAAAAGCCAGGGGCGCGTGCCTAAGTTTTTGCTAGTATACCTGAACGTGGTACCAATATCAAGGGGAGATTGCTCTGTGCTTGGACGCTGCCCTACAATGTTGTCCTCTCTTCTTTTGCCCATGCATAAGGTTCCCTGCTTTTCCCTCAGCCTTGCAATATATCTTTTGACCATTCAAGCTAGTGGAAACACCTCAATGACCGCGCTGGTCGTGCTGGTATCCAGCAGACGCTGTACCTCGGCCATCAATGGATGGAGCGTGGGGAGGCGATTATCAGGAACCACGAGCACAATAATGCGAAAACGAAGCGCGGTAAGGTTTTGCTGATACTGGAGATTCTGATCCGAGGTCAGAAACACATCAACCGTTCCGTTCATCAATCGCAGCAATTCACCATTTTTTTGCTTGACCATCCTCGCTCTTGAACCGTTGTGACATCGTGACCGAGCAAGCTCTGTTTCAGTTTACGCGGCAGGCACTCATCAAGCAGCACGCGCATCCACCATCTCCATGAGTAACATTTCTGCTAGTGCCAAAACCGAATCGACTTGCTCTCGACTGACCGAGGGAAAGTCATCAAGAAATTCCGCAACGCTTGCGCCGGCACGCACATAATCAAGCAGATTTTTGATCGGGACACGGGTACCTGCAAAGACTGGTGTCCCGCTCAGAATATCTGGTGACTTTACAACCAGATTGAGAGTTGAGTAGGTCATCGCACACCTCACATGTTTACGGGATTGGTTGAGAAACGTACACGAAAGTATACCACAAAGCCAATTGAGCCACAACTTCCCCTGGCAAAAGCCAGGGGCGCGTACCTACGTTTTTGCTAGTATACCCGAACGTGCTACCAGTAGCAAGGGGAGATTGCCCCCAACCGCAGCAATCGCTCGTGTGTTGGCAAGCGGGGGGCGAAAGCGGCAGCGAAGGCACCCAAGCCCATGCCATCGCATGTCGGTAGGCTCCCAAACTACGGGGATGGGGAAATCCCCACCGAGGGGGGAAGGGGAACCGCGGCAGGTGTTCCCCGCCTAACGAGCCGCGAGTGTCAACGAGCGAACGTATCCCCCCTTGCCCTGGGATGGGAGCGGGGGCAAGGGGGAGCGGGGCGCTTCGGGCAGCCCCCCATCCCAGGGTCTTGGCGGGTCGCAGGTACCGCAATATCTGCTTCACTGAGAGTCTGCACCTGTCCCTCCATATGGACGTAGTAGGAGCAAAGCGTACCAGGGGGAAAGGTGGTCTCGCATGCGGCAAGAAGGGTGGCAGGACGACCAGTGGGAATATGCGTGCATACCGTGTAGGGAAGAATAGGACAGCGGTAGAGCAAACGGAGAGGATAGTCTCGTTCAAGGGGAGCGGGGGAACCAGCAAGGTTTTGGATGTAAAGGAAGATGGTGGCAGTCTGGGCAAGATCATCTTTCCTGACGATTTGCCCGATGCGAAAATCACGATATTCGCCATCCTCGCGCTCCATTTCGTCTGGAGCAGGGAGACGAATGTACATACCGGAAAGGTAAGATGACTGCATCGGTACAACAGGGTCATTTGCTAGTTCTCAAATTGAGAACATCAAAAAACCCCTACTCTTACCGAGTAGAGGTTGGGGAAGAATATATGGGCTAAGACAACAATATGGTATACAAACATTTCCCAGAGTGGTACCAGAATGTGTGTTGCTAGTACCTTGCGGTTGATTATACTATAAAATCAGGGATTATCCCCACCTATGCCTGCATTTTGATAGACCTATCATAGCATGCTGTTTCGTCAAGACGCATGGACAGTTTCTTGTTGCACACCAGCACGGGGGGGACGAGGAAAAGGCTGTGCGAGGGGTACCCTAGTAGGATACGGTAATAGTGGTTTCCTTTGAGAAGTTATGACATTATGGAGATATTTCCTCCCC
This sequence comes from uncultured Chloroflexaceae bacterium, assembly GCA_964410555.1. Taxonomy (GTDB): domain Bacteria; phylum Chloroflexota; class Chloroflexia; order Chloroflexales; family Chloroflexaceae; genus JAAUSY01. The sequence goes on from CAYPHM010000018.1 coordinate 3,231, forward strand.
CCCCCACCTCTTCCCACACGAGCCGCTCGTAGCCCAACGCCACCACGCTAAAGCACCGCAGCTTCAACCGCTCGCCATACGTGGCTTCCAACGCCGCCCGATACTCCCGCACCTGCTCCCGCGCCTCCGCTTGCATCTGCACTACCGCTGGCAACGCCGCCAATTCGTTCCGCTCCATAGCTTGTACGTCCTTCCCTGCCATGTCCAGATCGCGTAACCCAATATACTTACACTCAATTAACAGATCATACAGTTCATACTGCCGCATATCCGGGCGCAATAACAACAACAAATCCGCATAGCGTCGCTGTAACGCCGGCTCGGAAACCATCATATAATAGTGGTCATTGAACAGCAACGAGACAAACAGCATCTTGATGGTCAGTTCATTTGCCCACCGGTAGTCCCGGTTATCCAAGACCGAAAAATAGGTACGCTCAATAAACTCACACACCACCCCCATGTCCCCGTGACTATACATCGCTTCAACAATGCGGATTACATCATTATGCGTTCCCGGTGGCAAGAGCATTTCCCGAATACGTTCGGCATAGAGTTGCCGAGTTACTTGGTTGGGTATCGTGAGGATGCGTTTCCCCATAGGGGTCGTATCTCCCAGGGTCAGCACCCCTAGATAGTAGAGTAACGAAGTCATAAATGGGTCAGTCTTTTCCCCATACAAAATGTGGTGGACTCCAAATCGTTGGGATAGGGTGGATACGGTTACGGGTTCCGTCTCATCGAGGGCTGCCATAATGACGTGATCCCCGTGGGGCATACGGGACACATAGTGCAGTTTCTGGCGGTCAGTAGACAGGTTGGCATCGAGCATCTCTTGGGGGTAACGACAATACGTTTGAAAATACTTCAAGAAGTAAAAGACCAACGTGGGGTTATAGAGCCGAATATCCTCATACAACGAGAAACGATAGCCGTTGTAGAAGGTTCGCAACATCATCATCGCCTCGTCCCTTTGGGCATCCGTTAGCTGACAGACCGCCGCTACGTGGGTGAGCATATCGGTGACTTCCGCCTCGGTAAAGCCACACATCATATGCAGGTCTGGCTCCAGGGTAATATTTTCCACAATATTGAACCCGCTGGTCAGGTCATTGGCGAGCACCGGGGACACGCCAGTCATAAAGACTCGCTCCAGTCCACGTCCGCCCAGGGCTGACTTCACGAGTTTAAACACCGTTTTGATGATGCCTTCCCCTTCAACAAGATGCTGGTACCGTTCGGTACTGCCTGATTGCTGCGCCATAAAAACCTCATTGGCAAAATTGTCGTACTCATCAACAAGGAGATAGAGGGGATAGGAGGTCGTGCGTACCGCTGCCAGCAGCGATTGGAAGGTACGGAGCGCATTTGTGGGGTGGAGCACAATATCGTGGTGCAAGAGCTTAGTATAGTACATTTTGAAGGTCTCAATACTGCCGTTGATGTGGTCATAGAGCGATTGGCGTATGGTATCACTCGTACCGTGGGGGTCTACCGCCGAAAAATCCCATGAGAGGATGAGGTATTGGTTGTGGCGGGGCGTGGGGTTGTTTCCAATAGCTAGGTGCCCAAAGAGCCGAGCGAAGTCGTTCGCTTTGTTCACATCGTAGTAGTTTTCCAGCATCGAGAGCAGTAAACTTTTGCCAAACCGCCGCGGGCGGAGGAACAGCAAAGTACGTCCTTGTTCTTCTAATAGTCGAATATAGGTTGTGCGGTCTACATAGTAGTCCCCTTCAGTGATAAGCGTGTAGAAATCTGCGGTTCCATAGGGAAAGCGGAGTTTGTCCATACGAGCCTCCTTGTGTAGCTTATTCTTGTGGGTAGTATAGCATGATCATTGGTTTTGCGGACAAACCCTATTGAGTGACAGAGCTACGTCAACGTTCGGACACCGCCAGTTTGGGTAAAGGAAACAGGGATCGTGCCTCTGCCTATGAGAATGGGTAAAAAATGCCCTTTGGGGTTATACGTAGTCGCGGTAGTCACTGGGTAGTGGTACAAATCAGACTGATACCTCCAAATTATAATGATCAATCAATATTCGGATACGGGTACAATGCAGTTCTTCATTTTTACTATAAGAGAGGGTCTTACGAACAAGATTTGCACATCTTTGGCGAATTGTGTTATTAAATCGCTCAATATGATTGGTTTCTCCTGAATTTTTAGCTACTTTTCGATGACGGTTTCCAGGTAAAACAGCTTCATAGCTCGTTAATCCATCAGTATAGCAAATGGCACGCTTACGATAATCAGCAGGCAGTGATTTCCAAAGTTGATAACACGTTTCTTCTGAACGATCTCCAAAAGCAATACCAACAATTTTACGAGTTTGTCGTTCAAGAGCAAGCCATATCCAGACAAAAAATTGTTTAGATTTTACGTATGACCACAATTCATCCATCTCTAATAATTGGTCGTTCTAATGAGGGAGTAATTAATGAGGCAATAGGCTGGATACTCTTAGCCTTTTTTTTAAGCAGCTTAATGAATGATAGTACTTCGGCTCATACCAGTTATTCGTGCTATAGCTCGTTGTGATAATCGTTCTTGATGTAATTTTTCTACTAAAAACCTTTTGTGTTCTCTTTCTGCTTGTTTTATATCCATTGTTCCATAAAAATTACACGATTTACAATGATATTTCTGCTGTCCATACGTATTTTTTCCATTCTTTCGTATAGCATCGCTTCCACATTTTCGGCATTTAATAGGTATCATTACCATACTCCTTTATTATGTTAATTCATTTAATTTAACCTTAATCAGTTATCATTATACCATTACCCGTTGGGGACATACCAGTAAAGGAGCTTATCCTTCACATGGGTACGACTCTGACGACACCATCCACCACGCCTATTCCCTTTTCTAACGGCTTATCATTACCCATACCCTATACAACCACTACGTATCCAATACAAACAAATGTCATATGTAGTTGGTAGGTAGTCATAGGTGACTAGCAAGCCTTCTGTGTGTTGTGGCTGCCCCACGCCCCCTACCCTCGCCACACCCAGGATTTCGCTTACTAGTCAGTAGTAGCTACACTTACTATACAAGTATAATGTATGATAACTACCTACGCTATGCAATTGTATTGTCTATGTAGTTATACTTGGTTGGAAAGGCTTTGGTGCTTCGTACCTCACCTGTCAATGGACACCAAAGCAAGCCAGAGTAATAGTAAGAGGGGGAAAGGAGAATTGCCAAGCACCACTGTGCCTAGCAACGGGGGAGCATGTATAAGATTTGAGCTGAATAAGGAATAATCAGGAGAGAAAAAGAAAACGCTATTCTGAATGAGAAGAACGCTTATGCTTTAAGATTTGCGATGCTTGCTTGCGTTTGCGTTCAAGTATTTCTTGCTGTTTTACCTGTGCTCTTTGCTCTTTACGAGTGGGTAATCCAGCAAGCCAACGGAAATAGTCACTTATTGATGTGAACCCTGCTTTCGCAGAATCCTCCAATATTTTTTGTTTTTCTTGAGCAGATAAATAGACTTGATAACTTGGTCTAGTTGCCATAATACATCCTCGTAACAGATAGGTAGTAACGTTACTGATGTCAGTAACGTTACTACCTATAATACCAGCAAACCAAGCGAAATACAACTAGCGTATCCTTTCACACAGACCACTCTGAGATAGAGCAATTTTTCGGGTATGAGGTGTCAATGTGTCCAGTGTTCAGGTGTCCTGTCAAACCTGTTTTACCCCATTGCTAGGCAACTTGACACCATTTATCTTCTCTAATGCTTCACACTTGACACCAGTAATTTCTACTACCTCTCGCATCATTTTCTTTGCCATTTCTGAATAGCCACTCCCCCCATCTCCCGACTGAGGCCAAAGGTCCCGCGCTACTGCTCGGATACTCATGCTTGGGTCCGTCATCAGTAATTGCAGTACCCGAAGATGTCTTGGAGTTAAGACAACCTGTTCTTGTACCGGCATGACCGGATCACCCGCACTCCCTACAGTGCTCCCATTACTCCCATTCGATGTTTCCCATTCCTCACAGAGTTGATTGAGTAATTCATCAACCTTCTTTTCCGGTTGTTGGGGTTTCGTTGGTTGTGGTAGATTTCTCATGTCTAATAAATACAGCTGTTCTTCCACTGGATTATACGCAACAACGACTAAGGGTAGCAATTTTCCATCCGGTGTCGTTGTTGTTGGTAATCTTTCCCAAAGCTCCGTGACCAGCTTTTTGCGAACAAAAGCTCCCGTGTAAATAATCCAGTCAAAACTAGAGAACACGACCTCTTTATCTCCGGCAACCCCCAAACTCGCTGTCGTGTCATTATGACTCGCAGCAAGAAACCGCATATCAAACTTACGGCCTTGGGTAAGTATCTTTAACAGCACATCAGCTGCATTGAATCTCCCTTGCTTGCCGTCTAGTTCTTGCGTAATAGCCCGCCACTCGTCAGCAACAAGCGTCACCTCGTGCCACGTACTATTGCCTTGTTTACTCATTTCCTGGGCGCGGGTGTGCATCCGCTGATATTCTGCTTGCAGTCCTTGAGCGATTGCTTCGTAATCCAGCCCCCCTCCAACAACCCGGTTGCTACTAACCCACTTGTTGGGGGCATTATGCGGATCAAACACACAATGCAATCCTTGTCGCAGACCAATAAGCGATTGTAAAAGAGTCGTTTTTCCACTATCTTTATTCCCAACAATGAGAATATTGTCCGCTTGTGCAATAGTGCGAATGTCTACCAGGTCAGGAACGACTGATCGGGTAGTGGAATTTCGAGGAGCATCAGAAGATACCGCACTCTGTTTCTCTATGCCTACCCCATTCGCAACAGAGACTTGCGGCTTGCTCCAGGGCATACGAAAATCAGCTTCAGACCATCGCCGTATTGCCAACCCTACGAGACCTATACACAAGAAGACCACCGCCCATATGAACATGTAAAACATACCGACGAAGACACCAGGCATAGCACTACCTCTTTCTAAAAATAGTCCCTCGAATCATGACGAGGGAAGACAAAAACACCTGCTCTGCAAGGACTGCTAGAGCTAACCCAACAGCACCACTTATCAGCGCAACAATGACAATTCCTTGCATAATGTCCCAAGAGAAAAGTTGCCAGAAGGTTGACGGCAAAAGCAGCGTATGTCCCGCTGATGCGAGGAATCGCCCAATACCCGTAGTTACATAGAGTGCTGTGGTCATTCCATCAAAAAAGATAACCGGTATCCAAAACGGTTTGAGACCGGGAATACGCTTCCCAAATATCTCAAACAGCGTCATAGCCAGGGGTAACATCCACCACCAAACGAATGGTATCCCGGTGGTTTTTACGGAGAACCCTAACATCTCAAGGGGAATACGTACCCCTTGTATGCTTGTGTACCCATCACCAAAAAGCATAAATCCGCCTATAAGAAAGATCGACACGGAAATTAACCCGGAAATCACCACGGTGCCACTTTCCCGCTGCTGATTCATCCAAGCTGCGGCTTCATACCCCCAATCGGGGACTATATCACGAAGCCGAAATGGCTTGGTTTTCCTCTTTGCTGGTTGTTTTGCAGGTATCGGTTGTGGTGGTACCGAAGCGGTACTAGGCGATTGTGGCATCGAGTTTAATAGTGAGGTGATTCTTACAACGTCTTCATCAGAAAAATTAGCTGCCATCTTCTACTCCTTCGCATTAGGTAGCCAGTACAGAAAGTGTGCTCGAATAGCTACTCTCTCTACTCAAAGATTACGCATCCCCAAATCTATTAGTGCTGATTGTACCACAAAAACGCTAGTATTCCTATACGTACCTATGCGGCGAGGGGGAACCGTCCGGTCCCCCTTCTCCCCCCACGGTGGGGGAAGGGGGACATGCCTACTGCACCTGCAACCCTGCTGACACCTTAGCTAACAGCGCATTGACCGCGGCGACATCCTCGACGGTTTCCCCGGCAAAGTAGCTACAGAGATGCCCAAAGGTGAGGGGGTAGGTGTCCCACAACCCCGGTAGCACGTTGGGATGGAGCAATTCTGGCTCGAGCCGGGTTAGGGATGCATGCTCTGGGAGTGTGACTTCTAATGCCCCATCGGTCTTGGTGCGCTCGTCTACATCTTCACGCCAAAAGGTTCGGGTAGTTGTGTCGGGACGTGCCAAGCGCAAAACAAAGATGCCATTGTTGCATCCAGCAAACAGGGTATTGAGGATAGCGGTACTATTGAGCATTTTGGGCAAGTGGGAAAACTGGGCAAAGATTTCCCCATACCCGTAGGGACACGGGCGTACCCGATCCCCATAGCCTCGCCAGGAGAGCGACCCGACCCGATACCCGC
>CAYPHM010000018.1:9642-20229 GCA_964410555.1 uncultured Chloroflexaceae bacterium
CGACTGCCCCTAGAGCTAGTGGGGCATTTCCCCATACCCGTAGGGACACGGGCGTGCCCGATCCCCACAGCCCCGCCAGGAGAGCGACCCGACCCGATACCCGCCGACTGCCCCTAGAGCTAGTGGGGCATTTCCCCATACCCGTAGGGACACGGGCGTACCCGATCCCCATAGCCCCGCCAGGAGAGCGACCCGACCTGGTACCCGCCGACTGCCCCTAGTGCTTTGGGGACATGTCCCACATCCGTAGGGACACGGGCGTACCCGCTACGCTCCATTTGTTACGTGTATCCATCTCCATCGCAAAGCTCTGCTCCCGCATGGCAGAGTCAAAGACTCCTTGTTGCTCCTTCCCCGCTCCCGCATGGCAGAGTCAAGGACTCCTCATCGATGGATCACTGCTATGGGCTTCCCCTTTCCCCCTTGCGTTGACCAAACCCACGCGGGGATGGGTGGGGGAGATGGATGAGCGCATGGGTGAGGGATGGGTGAGCATCCGGTTTTGTTTTTTTGGCAAAACCGCAGGGAGTACCAAGATAGTCACTCCCTGCTCCCCCTTCTGATGCCGCAAAACCCCCACCCGTAGGACACCGTAACGCCCCCATAGCGACCCCGTAGCGACTACCGTCCCGACACCAGTCCAACTACGTATAATCCCAAAGGGCGTTTTTTGCCCATCCTCATAGGCAGTGGCACGATTCCTTTTTCCTTCACCCAAACTGGTGGTGTCCGAACGTTGTGGTAGCTCTGCCTTCCAAATAGGGCTTGTCCGCAAAACCAATGATGCATGCTATACTACCTACAAGAACAAGCTACACAAGGAGACTCGTATGGACAAACTCCGCTTTCCCTATGGAACCGCAGATTTCTACACGCTTATCACCGAAGGGGACTACTACGTAGACCGCACAAACTATATCCATTTGTTGGAAGAGAAGGGACGCACCTTGCTGTTCCTCCGCCCACGGCGGTTTGGCAAAAGTTTGCTGCTCTCGATGCTGGAAAACTACTACGATGTGAACAAAGCAGACGACTTCGCTCGGCTCTTTGGACACTTGGCTATTGGCAAGAACCCCACGCCCCGCCACAACCAATACCTCATCCTCTTCTGGGATTTTTCCTCCGTGAATCCTCGTGGTACAAGTGATGCTATCCAGCAATCCCTCTACAATAGCATCAATCGGAGTATTCAACGATGTGCAAGAACCTATGGCTTCGTTGACCAGGTATTGATTGACTCAGATGATGCGCTCAACTCGTTCCAATCGCTGCTGGATATAACCTCGCAGATAGCGATGCCGCTCTATCTGCTCATTGATGAGTACGACAACTTTGCCAATGAGGTCTTCATGGCGCAGCAATCGGGTAGCACGGAACGGTATCAGCATCTCGTTGAGGGAGAAGGTATCATCAAAACCGTGTTTAAACTCGTGAAGTTTGCTCTAGGCGGACGCGGACTGGAGCGGGTCTTTATGACCGGGGTGTCCCCCGTACTCGCCAATGACCTCACCAGCGGCTTCAATATTGTGGAAAATATCACCCTGGAGCCAGACCTGCATATGTTGTGTGGCTTTACTGAAGCAGAAGTCACTGATATGCTCACCCACGTAACGGCGGTCTGTCACATGACCGATGCTCAAACGGATGAGGCGATGATGATGCTGCGAACCTTCTACAACGGCTATCGCTTCTCGTGGTATGAGGATATTCGGCTCTACAACCCCACATTGGTCTTATACTTCTTGAAGTATTTTCAAACGTATTGTCGCTATCCCCAAGAGATGCTCGATGCCAACCTGGCTACTGACCGCCAGAAACTCCACTATGTGTCCCGTATACCCCATGGGGATCATGTTATCATGGCGGCACTCCATGAAACTGAACCCGTGACGGTTTCGACCCTATCCCAACGGTTTGGGGTATACCACATTTTGTATGGTGAAAAGACTGACCCGTTTATGACTTCGTTACTCTACTATCTAGGGGTGCTGACCCTGGGAGATACGACCCCTATGGGGAAACGCATCCTCACGATACCCAACCAAGTAACTCGGCAACTCTATGCCGAACGTATTCGGGAAATGCTCTTACCACCGGGTACGCACAATGATGTGATTCGCATTGTTGAAGCGATGTATAGTCAGGGGGACATGGGGGGGGTGTGTGAGTTTATCGAACAGACGTATTTCTCCGTGCTCGACAACCGCGATTATCGGTGGGCAAACGAATTGACTATCAAGATGCTGTTTGTCTCGTTGCTGTTCAATGACCACTATTATATGATGGTTTCCGAGCCAGCGTTACAGCGCCGGTATGCCGATTTGTTACTGCTGTTGCGTCCCGATATGCGGCAGTATGAACTGTACGATCTCTTGATTGAGTGTAAGTATCTTGGGCTAAGCGATCTGGGCATGTCAGGCAAAGAGGTCCACAACATGGAGCGGAGCGAGTTGGCTGCGTTGCCAACGGTGGCGCAGATGCAAGCGGATGCGCGGGAGCAGGTGCGGGAGTATCGGGCGGTGTTGGAAGCCACGTATGGCGAGCGGTTGAAGCTGCGGTGCTTTAGTGTGGTGGCGTTGGGCTACGAGCGGCTCGTGTGGGAAGAGGTAGTGGGGGATGAAATGTCTCCATAATGTCATAACTTCTCAAAGGAAACCACTATTACCGTATCCTACTAGGGTACCCCCCGCACAGCCCATCCCTCGTTCTCCTCATGCTGGATGGGAACAGAAACCATCAAGACGTGTTGACGAAAAAGCCTGCTATGATATATTTATGTCAAATTAGGGTAATGTATTGTTATAAACCTTATTTATAACAATACATCCCGTCCTAGTATCCAGTTGCCTGTTGTGATAGGATGCAGCGACGGTTGACACTTTGTCGCCCCCCGGCAGGTTTCTGCCGTCAAACACAAGCGTCATCGTCAATGGGTGCGACAACGTGCCCTGATCAATGGGCAACCCCTCTTCGTCATACAACTGCACATAGAACGTCCCTATGCTTACCGTATCTGCTGCTAGTTGCTGCGTGATGGGGCAGTCGGTGGGTATCGGGTCGGGTCGCTCCCCTGGCGGGTCTAGCGGGGTCGGGTTGCGGAAATGGGCGCGTCTGTCATCGGGGCTGGGGAAATTCCCCACTAGCTCGGCGGGTCTAGCGGGGTCGGGTTGCGGGGACGGGCGCGTCCGTCATCAGGGTTGTTGGTGGGGGTTGATGGGGCAGTCGGTGGGTATAAGGTCGGGTCGCTCCCTTGGCGGGTCTAGCGGAGTCGGGGTGCGGGGACGGGCGCATCCGTGTCCCTATGGGTGTAGGGAATTTCCCCATTGCCTTTATTGGCTAGTTGGCAGAGATGCGGATACGCCCGTTTCCCTACGGATGTGGGACATATCCCCAAAGCACTAGTATTGTACCAGATGTGGGGGTTGCCCAGCACGTCACGCTATTTTGCTATACATCATGAAGAAATGCCGGTAAAAACGTCCATGCGTCTTGACGATTTTTTGTTGCACCAGCGCAGGGGGAAGGGGGATGGGCTGTGCGCGAGATACCCTAGGATGATACGGTAATGGTGCTTTTCCTTGAGAAGTTGTTATATTATGTAGATATTCCCCTTTCGCCTAGCCGTGCTCTAGTGTACCATCCCCCACTACCTCTTCCCACACCAGCCGCTCGTAGCCCAACGCCACCACGCTAAAGCACCGCAGCTTCAACCGCTCGCCATACGTAGCTTCCAACGCCGCCCGATACTCCCGCACCTGCTCCCGCGCCTCCGCTTGCAGCTGCGCCACCGCTGGCAATGCCGCCAATTCGCTCCGCTCCATAGCTTGTACGGCCTTCCCTGCCATGTCCAGATCGCGTAACCCAATATACTTACACTCAATCAAGAGATCGTACAACTGGTACTGCCGCATATCCGGGCGCAAGAGCAACAACAAATCCGCATAGCGTCGCCGTAACGCCGGCTCGGAAACCATCATATAATAGTGGTCATTGAACAGCAACGAGACAAACAGCATTTTGATAGTCAGTTCATTTGCCCCCCGATAATCGCGGTTGTCCAAGACCGAGAAATACGTCTGTTCGATAAACTCACACACGGCACCGAAATTCCCTTGACTATAGCAGTGTTTGGCTACCTGAAGTGCATCATTGTGCGTACCGGGGGGCAGCAGCATCTCTTGGATTTGCTCGGCATAGAGTTGGCGAGTTACTTGATTGGGTATCGTAAGGATGCGTTCCCCCATAGGGGTGGTATCTCCCAGGGTCAGCACCCCCAGATAGTAGAGTAACGAAGTCATAAACGGGTCAGTCTTTTCGCCATACAGGATATGCTGTACGCCAAACCGTTGGGATAGAGACGAAACTGTGACGGGTTCCGTCTCATCGAGGGCTGCCATAATGACGTGATCCCCGTGGGGCATACGGGAGACATAGTGAATCTTCTGGCGGTCAGTAGCCAGGTTGGCATCGAGCATCTCTTGGGGGTAGCGGCAATATGTTTGCAAGTAGTCAAGGAAGTAAAAGACCAAGGTGGGGTTGTAGAGCCGAATGTCCTCATATAGCGAGAAACGATAGCCGTTGTAGAACGTTCGCAACATCATCATCGCCTCGTCCGTTTGGGCATCGGTGAGGTGACAGACCGCCGCTACATGAGTAAGCATGTCAGTGACTTCTGCTTCGGTAAAGCCACACATCATATGCAGGTCTGGCTCCAGGGTGATGTTCTTAACAATATTGAAGCCGCTGGTCAGATCATTGGACAGCACCGGGGACACGCCAGTCATAAAGACTCGCTCCAACCCACGTCCGCCCAGGGCAAACTTCACCAGCTTAAACACGGTTTTGATGATGCCTTCGCCCTCAACGAGATGCTGGTACCGTTCGGTACTGTCCGATTGCTGCGCCATGAAAACCTCATTGGCAAAGTTGTCGTACTCATCAATTAAGAGGTAGAGCGGCATCGCTGTCTGTGAGGTTATATCTAGCAGCGATTGGAACGAGTTGAGCGCATCATCTGGGTCAATCAATACCTGGTCAACTAAGAGGTTAGCATAGGTTCTCGCACATCGTTGAATACTCCGATTGATGCTATTGTAGAGGGATTGCTGGATAGCATCACTTGTACCACGAGGATTCACGGAGGAAAAATCCCAGAAGAGGATGAGGTATTGGTTGTGGCGGGGCGTGGGGTTCTTGCCAATAGCCAAGTGTCCAAAGAGCCGAGCGAAGTCGTCTGCTTTGTTCACATCGTAGTAGTTTTCCAGCATCGAGAGCAGCAAACTTTTGCCAAACCGCCGCGGGCGTAGGAAGAGCAGGGTGCGTCCCTTCTCTTCCAACAAATGGATATAGTTTGTGCGGTCTACATAATAATCTCCTTCGGTGATAAGCGTGTAGAAATTCGCGTGTCCATAGGGAAAGCGCAGTTTGTCCATACAAGCCTCCTTGTGTAGCATATTCTTGTGGGTAGTATAACATGCATTATTGGCTTTGTGGACAAGCCCTATTTTGCCATTTTGCTAGGTATGGCAGAAAAGCCCCACCACACGTTGTTTTGTGAGGACTTCCCCCGTTCGCCGCCTACCTTGGCGATAAGCACTTCGCCAGAGCCAATACCTACGCGCAGGGTGAGGTGAAAGGTGTTGGCGACCAGTTGGTCTTTGAGGATATGTTGTATGGCAAGTCCACTACGCCTTCTGAGTCGCGTTGGACGAGGTATTCGGTGAGGGTGGTAAAGCCAGAAAGGTCGGCGCAGAAGACTGCCGACGTGGTGGTGTCGCAGGTGGGGGTAGTTAATAATGATGTGTCTTGGTCAAGCGAGCACACAATCAACGTTGGTACGTAGCTGGCGAGGGTAGAAAATAGGGTAGCCATTTGGTGGTGGGTAACGGGCTATTGTACGGTTGCTGTGTATGGTTATAGCATAGTCTGGGTAGGAATGCAAGGGGGGATGTATTGTACAGTTACTAATCAGGTGGTTGACGTAGAGGAACATAGAATGGGGCTGCCCGAATGGATATAAACTGCCCTCTATGCTACAATGTCCCTAGACCATTCTAGCTTCTTGCACAGGAGCAGGAGAACAACCGCTATGAGTGACAAAAAACCAGAACAGGAATCATCCCAGGAAGTACATGTTGGTAAGGGCAGCGAAGTTGGCAGCATCTCACAGACTGTCAAAATATCTCTAGGCATAGGTATATTCGCAGCTATTGCGCTCATCGTAGCCTTTGGTATACCTGATTCAACCAAACAAGATGTTTTTCAACAATTTTTCCCCACGCCGCTTGCCATATCCCCGTCTGAAGGTGAAGGCGACTCGCTCATCATTGTGGCAGAGTTTCAGGGCGAAGCGATAGACGATGATCAACCGTTTGAATGGCGCATAGCTGATATGATGCAGCAGACGATTGTCGAGGATGGGCTAACGGGGGTGCGCGTGGCGCAGCTTCGTGAGGTTATCACCAACAATGAAGAGGCACAGCAGGTAGGGGAAGTCTACCAGGCAACGCTGGTCATCTGGGGAATGTACGATGGGCTGGATGTCAAGCCACGGATAGAGCGTATCGGGGCTACCCGCATCTACCGCTCAACTGAGGAGGGGCTGATGTTCAGCATCGCAGAGCCAGACGAGGTGGCGTTCACGCTCCGCACCGCCCTGCCCACCCATGCCAGCTACCTATCGCTCTTTGTGCTAGGCTCTGACCTATATAATCGCCAAGAAAATGCCACAGCACGCCCCTACTTTACGAGTGCAATAGAACTGGTGGCGGGGGCAAAGGGTGCCAGCACCAACCCAGCAGAGTGTTGGTTTTACCTGGGCAATATGGACTCCGACGAGGAGCAGTACGAAGCGGCTATTGTGAACTATGACCAAGCAATTGAGCTTGCCCCCGCATTAGCCGAAGCCTACACCAACCGCGGGGTTGCCTATGCTGACCTCGGCGAGTACGACCAGGCGATAACCGACTATACCCAAGCAATAGAGCTTGACCATGCCAAAGCCTATAACAACCGTGGGAATGTCTATTGTGTATTCGGCGAGTACGATAAGGCAATAGCTGATTATAACCAAGGATTGCTATTTGACTCCAAAGATGCCTATGTTTACAACAACCGTGGGAATGCCTATAGTGCATCTGGTGAGTATGAGCAGGCGATAGCTGATTACAACCAAGCGTTGCAACTAGACCACAAAGATGCTGATGTCTATAACAACCGTGGGATTACCTATATTTTACTTGTCGAGTACGACAAAGCGATAGCCGACTTTGACCAAGCGTTGAAAATTGACCCCGAATATGCCAAAGCCTATGCTACTCGTGGGAGTGCCTATACTGCCCTCGGCGAGTATGAGCAAGCAGTAGCTGACTTTGACCAAGCATTAGAACTTGACCACGTATTAGCCGCTGCCTATATCGGACGTGGGCTTGCTTACAAACTTTCTGGCAATCCTACCCAAGCTATTGCTGATTTTCGGCGGGGTTTAGAACTTAGCGAAGATGCATCCTTGCGGCAGATTGCAGAGCAGCGGCTGCGCGAGTTGGGGGTAGAGCCGTAGGGTATCCCCCCTTCGGACAGGGTTTACCACGGAGCCACGGAGACCCAAAGTCTGGGCAGGATATTCCCGACAGCAACGCAGAGACGCAAAAGCACAAAGACGCAGAGAAAATTGGCAAAATAGGTTTTCCTGTCTCCTGCGTGGACTCCGTGACTCCGTGACTCTGTGGTGAACTTTGCGTGACTGACTTACCCTTGTAAGAAGGGGTACCCTAGCGAGGGGGGATATAGGGTCGTTAGGCTTCTTGCCCTTCGGCAGCCACCTCTGCCAACAGCATGAGCGTATGGTCAAGTGTTGCTTTATACGCCTCAGCATGGAGATACTGTTGGCATGTCCGCCAATAGCTGGTGAGCAGTTGATACAACCGTAACCTGTCCAAGTCTTGGGTGCCTAATGCTATCAAGGAACCATAGCCCTCAAATAGTCCATTGCACCACGCTGGTGGGTAAGCCGTATCTAGCCCTATCGCCAGTTCCAACAGACCATCCCCCCCCACCACATACCCCGGTGTCATCATGGCTTCCAAATGCACCTGCTCCCCACTGAGGGTACAGCGCACATTGCCAGGGTGGATATTGCCATGCATAGGTAGTCGCATGGGGCATGTCCGTGCGCTGGCGACAAAACAGCGCGTTCAGTTCCCGCGTCCGACGGGCAGCCCAGTCCGCGATGGCTTCGGTAGTATCGTGCCCGACCAGCTTGGACAGCACCGCAATGGTCAGCAGCATGGACAAATGATAGCGGGTGCCGCGGGACTGGCGACCATCCAGCACCTGGGCAAAACGGCTGCTCCAGCACCGCCACATCAATGAGCACCGGGTCATCGGGCGCGATCACTGCAAAGGGAAGTGTGGTATCCTGCCTATTGAGCCACCTTTCTGGGGTTTCAAGGAACCAATTGAAGCTCCTATGATACCGCAGATAGGTGGTTGCTGGTATCCAGACAAAAATCAACATAAGACTTTGCATGTGCCATGCAGTCTACCGGTTAAACGTGCTTTTTTTTAAAACCTGTGGTAGAATATAGCAAGATTATGCAATTGCGGTATAACAATCAAAGGGGTGAGGGTATGTCTGAAAATGAAAATCGAGTACAAATACGCCTTGCTCTTACAAATAAGGAACGACAACGCTTGCGGATCATCGCTGCCCATAAAGACATATCAATGGCAGAGTTCGCCCGACAAGCGGTGAAAGTGGCAATGGAGCAGGCCGAACAAGAACACAAGCACGGCAACAGCAAAGATATTGAGGAACAAACAAGATGAAAACAGCGAAACAACGAATGGTTAGGAGAAGGTGAAAGGCTGCGCCTACGGAGTTCACAATCCAACGCAGCCTTTGGTTGACAGGTCTTTCAAGTAAGCAAAATATAATAATGCTTACACTGTCTGACTCTAGTATACCACAAATAAACAAACCGCGGTATAACAAACTGATGATGTATAATAAACCTTATTGATCTTTATTTTTCTTTTTTCTTCAGCAACCCACATTGGTTGCTGACCCGCTAAGATACCATAGAGCAAGGAGTGTATGATGACTGAACCATAACCTAATAGAGATAACCCCTATCATTGGAACCTGAGCAAATACCTTGTTTACTGCACTACAATGCTATTCTGTGGGAAAGCAAAAGCCCCCGACTACCAGCCAACCAAGCTACTGTCGAAGGCGTTTCCATTTTCCTATTGCATGGCATCCTGTGGGTGCAGGATGGCTCTGGTGGTTACTCTCATAACGGCTTTACTATAACGTATTTTCGCGGCTCTGTCAACCGACATATCAGAGCTACATGGGGATTTTTGTGCCTTTTTTGTGGCAAAAACCTCTCCATTAAGTAAGGACTAATCCATATGACTATCCAACAAGGAAACCAAAGCAACCATACCCATACCCAATCACGGAACCAACAACCATGGAAATCCTACTACGACACTCTTCCCATCCCTGCCAAACTTTTGGATGATCACCATACCAACCCAATTGACATCGGCATCTATGTGCTCATTGCCCGCCAATATCTCATCAGAAAAATGACTGTCCCGCTCTCCCAAAACGATATACCCAAATTTGACCCATCCCTTAGCCGTGGGACGGTCATCCGCTCGCTGAATCGTCTGAAAAAAGGTGGTTGGATTATCCTCTCACCCCACAGAGGCAAAAAAACCCATTATATGCCCACCTGGGGATACTTACCCCATTCCGTCTCGCCTACGCTCTGGGACATAACTGCCCCCAAGCTTGGTAGACATGCATCTACCCGCACGAAACGGATACCAAAAGCCCTCCTGGACGATCAGATGGGCAGAATAGCCCCAAATCCCGACCATCCAGCCCACATTACCCGCCACACTGGGGAACCGCTGGCAACATTGACAGAAATTGGCAACCAAATCTTGAACAACACGCCCGTGCCAATAACCAATGCCCCACAACACGCAGATGGCTCATCCCCCAAAATCACCCGTGATGCTTCATCCATAGCCGCCGCCGATACCTCAACCATTCCCCCAACCATTCCCCCAACACTGCGGGGCTTTTTTTTCGCCCTCTGGCTCATGATCGGTTCTATGATCGGAGGGTTGATCGCCAACATGATCGCCAAGATGATCGCTTGGAGTGACTATTGGCAACAGACCCAAAAGCCAGTAGTATCAGCAAAATCAGTTGATCAAGCAACCACTGAAAGCAGTGACGGGAATCCGGGGAAATCAGACAAAAAGACCAAGGAAAACCCACCCACCCACCCTGCGGCTGGTAGCGGAGAGGAGTTCTCTCTCCCGGAAAAAGCGGTTGCTTCGCAGCCGGACAGCCCGACAGCGGTCACTGAGACGACTCGCCTACTCTACTCTCTAGGGGTTTCTTATGCTGCCGCCCGCGAACTTGCCGATGTGCCCCTTGAATGGGTTCAGCAAGTGGTGGTGCAAGCACGGTGGAACCCGAACGTACGTTCTATTCCTGGTTGGACAGTTGCGCTGTTGCGCCAAAAGCGGGAGGAAGCAGCGGTTTTTGCCACAGAGGTGCCA
>CAYPHM010000018.1:20329-48491 GCA_964410555.1 uncultured Chloroflexaceae bacterium
CCAACGCAACCTGTCGCCTCCCCCACCGAAGAGTTACCAACGCAACCTGTCGCCTCCCCCACCGAAGAGTTACCAACGCAACCTGTCGCCTTCCCCACCGAAGAGTTACCAACGCAACCTGTCGCCATCCCTACTAGGGAATCGCCAGAGCAATCTGCTGCTGCCTCAGTAGCAGCAGATACTAGGGAATCTTTAGCTGAGGAGGAGTCTGTTTCGCCGTTGCAGCAGGCACGAGCCGCGGGTGATTTAGCTCAAGGTTGGGAACTTGCGACCCAAAAGTTGCAGTATAGGGTGTTTCGCACAGATTTTGACGCTTTAAGGGGAATACAGTTGCTTGTCTGGAATGATACCAACGCAGTGATTGGGTGTATTAGTATTCAGCAAAAGATGCTGATTGAGGATCGATTGATGAGTGCATTGCGGCAATCGTTGGAAGTGCCATTCGTGCAGTGCTACTTGGTGCATCGGAAGTGATGATGTTCCTGCGCTTGCTTTTGGTTATACATTGTTCTCTTTAGGATGTTGTATGCTACCTACCCATCCATCGATAGCTGCTCCAACCCGTGACGCAGTGCATACAATGCCGCCTGCGTCCGATTGACCAGGTGGAGTTTCTCCAAAATATGGCTCACATACTTGGCTACCGTGCGCTCATGGATATGCAGGGTTGCAGCAATTTCTTGATTGGTCATTCCGCGTACCAACAAACGCAAAGTCTCAATTTCGCGCTCGGTCAACTTCTGCTGTGTGGATGAATCTGGATCGTCTTGGTCCCCTTCTTCTAGCTTTCCCCCAGATAGCTCTCCCATGACCTTACGAGCTATGAAGGGGTGCAAATAGGCTTGGCCTTGTGCAGCACACTGAATCGCCTCAACCAACTGCACCCGCGAGGGATCTTTGAGCAGATAGCCCATATTATGACCCGCTCCCCCTGCCCCCGCTCCCATAAAAGGGCGAGGGGGAGCCGAATATCCCCTTCTCCCCGCGGTGGGGGAAGGGGCAGGGGATGGGGGCTGACCGGTGAGATGGTGCATGCAAGGTCTTTACAACCTAACCTACCCTTGTAAGCGTGGGGGGGCAAGGGGGCAAGGGGGGAAGTCCTCACAAAGCAACGTGTGGTGGGGCTTTTCTGCCACACCTAGCAAAATGGCAAAAAGGAGCTTGTCCACAAAGCCAATGATCATGCTATACTACCCACAAGAACAAGCTACATAAGGAGGCTCGTATGGACAAACTGCGCTTTCCCTATGGACGGGCGGATTTCTATCGCTTGATAACTGATGAAAACTACTACGTAGATCGCACAGCGTATATTCGCTTACTAGAAGAAAAAGGCGATACCCTGCTCTTCCTCCGTCCGCGGCGGTTTGGCAAAAGTTTGCTGCTCTCGATGCTGGAAAATTACTATGATGTGAACAAAGCGGACGACTTCGCTCGGCTCTTTGGGCATCTTGACATTGGCAAGAATCCCACGCCAAGCCACAACCAATACCTCATCTTGCGCTGGGATTTCTCCACTGTTGACCCCCACGGTACCAGCGATGCTATACGCCAATCACTTTACAATAGCATCAATCGGAGTATTGATGTGTGTCGCAATCTGTATGCTCACATTATCACAACCAATATTCTGATTGACCCATTGGATGCCCTCAATTCGTTCCAATCGCTTCTGGCAGCGGTACGCACAACATCCTACCCACTCTACCTATTGATTGATGAGTACGACAACTTCGCCAATGAGGTTTTCATGGCGCAGCAATCGGGCAGCACAGAACGGTATCAGCATCTCGTTAAAGGGGAAGGCATCATCAAAACGGTGTTTAAACTCGTGAAGTCAGCCTTGGGCGGACGCGGACTGGAGCGGGTCTTTATGACTGGCGTGTCCCCGGTGCTCGCCAATGACCTGACCAGCGGATTCAATATTGTGGAAAATATTACCCTGGAGCCAGACCTGCATATGATGTGTGGCTTTACTGAAGCCGAGGTTGCCGATGCTTTGAACCATGTAGCAGCGGTCTGTCACCTCACCGATGCCCAAACGGACGAGGCGATGATGATGTTGCGAACCTTCTACAATGGCTATCGCTTCTCGTGGTATGAGGATATTCGGCTCTACAACCCCACACTCGTTTTTTATTTCTTGAAGTATTTTCAAACGTATTGTCGTTACCCCCAAGAGATGCTCGATGCCAACCTTGCTACTGACCGTCAGAAACTCCACTATGTCTCCCGTATCCCCCACGGCGATCACGTCATTCTAGCGGTTCTCGATGAGACGGAACCCGTAACCGTATCCACTCTATCCCAACGATTTGGGGTGTACCACATCTTGTATGGGGAAAAGACTGACCCGTTTATGACTTCGTTGCTCTACTATTTAGGGGTGCTGACCCTGGGAGATACCACCCCTATGGGGAAACGCATCCTCACGATACCCAACCAAGTAACTCGGCAACTCTATGCCGAACGTATTCGGGAAATGCTCTTGCCACCGGGAACGCATAATGATGTAACCCGCATTGTTGAAGCTCTGTATAGTTACGGGGACATGGGGGCGGTGTGTGAGTTTATCGAACAGACGTATTTCTCGGTCTTGGACAACCGCGATTATCGGGGGGCAAATGAACTGACTATCAAAATGCTGTTTGTCTCGTTGCTGTTCAATGACCACTATTATATGATGGTTTCCGAGCCGGCGTTACAGCGACGGTATGCCGATTTGTTACTGTTGTTGCGTCCCGATATGCGGCAGTACCAGCTGTACGATCTCTTGATAGAATGTAAGTATATTGGGTTACGCGATCTGGGCATGTCAGGCAAAGAGGTAAATGAAATGGAGCGGAGCGAGTTGGCGGCGTTGCCAGCGGTAGCGCGGCTGCAAGCGGAGGCGCGGGAGCAGGTGCGGGAGTATCAGGCGGTGTTGGAAGCCACGTATGGCGAGCGGTTGAAGCTGCGGTGTTTTAGCGTGGTGGCGTTGGGCTACGAGCGGCTGGTGTGGGAAGAGGTAGTGGGGGAGGAAATGTCTCCATAATATGGTGACTTCTCAAGGGAAAGCACCATTATCGTATCCTAACTAGGGTAGGCATAGGGATTCCGTGCAGAATGGAACCATAGATGCACAGAGATAGACATAGATACCGGACAGCAGACGGGGGATAGCAGGTTTCCCCACCATCCCCCATCTACTAGCTATCTCTCCCAAACAACCGAACTACCGCAACTGCAGCGTTGAGGTTGTGGTGTCCGTTGTCGTTATACGTTGCACAATGGGCAAGAATACCAAGCCTGGATTACCACCTGTTGGCGTTGGTTCTGTGCTTGTACCGGCAAAGGTAATGCGACCTAGCCCATCTGCCGGGTACATGCTTGCCGTCACAGTTCCCAAGTGTTGCAAATACTCGCGGAATGCCTGCTCGTAGTAGATAGATGCCCCATTCACCTCAGTGACGATAATGTGCGTGTTGTTGGCGAGCACCTCGTAGCCATCCCCACCATTGGCGAGGAAGTCAATCGTCAGCACACTGATAGTCGGTGCGCCATCGACCACTGCGCCATTCTCCACGAGCTTGGTCCCGTTACTGAAGCCATCGGCAAGCACCAACTCAACCACCCGGCTACCTACCGTATTGGAGATGTTGTAGGTGACGCTGATACCGCCAACCTGCAAGAACTCACCGGGTACCTCATCTGGCAACCGTTCAACCGCATGCTCAAACATCTCCTTCACCTCGGCTGGAGTCATATCCTGCACCAAAACCAAGCGGTTGTTGAAGGGCAGAATGTCCAACGTATCCTTGCGCGAGATAGACCCTAGTTCAATCTCATCGCCGGCGTTCTGGCGAATACCGCCGCCGTTCTGCACCGCAATGATGGGGTTATCCTTGCTACGCGGCGAAAGGGACTCGTTTGCCATGAGGCGCAAGGTTGGGGAGACAACCTGGTCATACTTCCACAAGAAAGCATCAACAATGATGTTGCCAATTGCCGTTTCTTTCGTGCGGACGCTATTTTTGCTTACGTCTAGGACAACCTCCGTTTTGACCACCTCTTCCTGTGCCAGCGCATCAGTACACGCTTTCACTGGTGTAGTCACACTAGAGAGCACATCCGGGTCTGGTGTGACGGTATCGGTGATATTCATCTGGGAAGCCATATCGCTAGTGGGGATAACACGGCGGGGGTAGCTCGTGTCGGTCATTACCTGCGTTACGGCACCCTCAGCACTAAACGTCACATCAAACCGCCCAACATACTCATAGTTGCCTTTGCCCGTGACGATATAGACGGTATTCCCATCTTTATCCTGATGCTCAAGTGGGTAGTTGCCCTCAATATCGTCATCCTCTGTGCCAGGAATGACCTGGAGGTCTTTACTGATATTGGGATTGGTCAACAGTTCATCACCGCCGCCACCCACAGCTACGTCTACCCCGGAGAGCATGCCGATAAGCTCTTTGTCATTCTCCAGACTTTGCAAGTGGCTCACCAAGATAATCTTGTTGACACCAGCGGCTTGCAATTGGTCAATCTGCGTCTGGACTGCGGCAGCAGTCTTCTCCATCGTGTCTTCTATTTGCACATTACGGGGAGAAGAGATAGTCGCCAACTTGGGCGTAGTTGCCCCAACCACACCAAACAGCTGCCCAGTGGTGCTGTCCTTGTGGATCATAGCGCGTGCCAAGACCTGCCCATCATCGGCGCGGGTTGCGGGTAGCAGCCCATCGCTCTTGACCAAATCAGCAAAGCCCGTTTCTTGGCTAAAGTCCAAGTTTGCGCTCAAGAATGGCTGCGTCAGCTTGCCATCCACAGCAAAGGCACGGATAAACCGCTCCAAGAAGTCTGGCGCATAGTCAAACTCGTGATTACCCAAGATGTGGGCATCATAGGCAATCTGTCGTTGCGCGATGGCATCATAGACGGGATCATCAGCTTTGCCATCAATCGGCTTGCTACACTGAATTTCCGAACTGGCAAGGAAGGCATCACCAGCATACACGGTCAACACCGAGTGGTTGCGGGTGCGGGCATCGGCAATTTCGCGGTCTACCACCGACTTGAAGGATGCCACCCCGGCGATCTCCAGATCGCCGCTAGTCCTGGGCAACAACGAAGATTCGCCATCGTTGTTGTGCAGCAGGCTAAGGGTTGTTGCCTTTGGTGCCGGGTTGGGGTCTACCACAAACTGGCTAATAACCGTTGGCTCTGTGCCGGTGTAGTCTGTCGGTTTGGCTTCCATCTCACTGTAGCGGTATGGCTCAATGCCATAGGTTGTGACAGTGAGGATTTGGGTCTTGTCAATCTCAAACTCCGTCCAGCCGTACTTGTGCGAGGCAACATAGCTGCCCTTTTTGAGCGTGGCGTTGATTTCGGAGCCTTCCAGACCCACCGTGTCATAGCCAAAGGTGGTCATCTGCTGATTAATAAGCTGTTCCACGAACGCATCCTTGCCTGTCATATCCATAGCATCATAGGCAGCCTTATCGTCTGCGGTGATAAAGCCGGCTTGCAAGGACAGAGCAACAACGTTTGTCCCAAACAGACCGCTATAGAACGCGGCAGGTCCGACCATCACTTCAAAAGCACCAGTAGGCTTGTTTTCGCCACCGGGCTGCGTCTGATAGGTGATGTTGTTGATGACCGTGCCGTGGAAGTCTGCCGTGACAAACACCACGTTTTCAATTTTCTGTGCGTCAATGTAGCCAAGCAGGTCAGAGCGTTCTGCTGCGTAGCCTTCGTAGCGGTCTGGTGCCAACAGCGGACCAAAGTTCTGCACTGGTTCAGAGATGAAGACGAACTTCCAGGTTACGCCATCATCCTGGGCTTGCTTGAGGTCGCTCTTGAGTTGGGCAAGCTGCCGCTCACCAAGCATCGTGCGACCAGCCGCAAACGCATCAGCTAGAAACTTCTGCACACTTGCCGTATCGGTGATGTCTGGGTCTGGCAATTGGGCATCACGGAACGAACGGGGGTCAGTGATGAAGACCGCAGCATCTTTGCCGTACTTCTGCATCCGGTAGAGCTTGCGCTCGCCGTCCATACGGGCATCTTTACCAGTATCTTCGTAATATTCATCCCGCAGCGGGTTGAACTCCTGAAACACCCGCATACCCGTTTCGTAGATAGCCGTATCGTTCGTGTAACCGGTATCCTCGTTGGGGAAAACACCGGGGCGGGTGGGGGTGCCGTTTGCAGGGGACGCACCACCAGCTAGGTTGTCGGTCACTTCATGGTCGTCAATGGTTGCCAAGATGGTGGTAGAACCGCGGAGGGCTTTCATAGTGTTTAGCCCAAACTTGGTAGACATCACCTCAGCATACTTGCGGCGGAATTGGTCTAACTGGCGAGTTTGGCTAATCGGCATAGCCGGCGTGGAAATGTCCGCATAGATGTTGTCACTGTGCTGGACAAAGAAGGCTAGATCGCGCTTGGATGCGTTGAGCAGCGAGGGGTAGGGCGGAGCTTCTTGCCAGTCGCCCGTCACGCCAAAGCGCAGCCCATTGTGGCTATCCATTGATGGGGTACGGAACGTTCCCGTTGCCGTGTCACCCATCAGGTTGGTTGCGCGGTAGTGATACTGCGTATCCGTCATCAACCCGGTGATCTGAACCTTCACCGGCTTCACTGGTGAAGTTGGGTAGACGGTGGTTGAAGAGACGGGATCGGTGAATTTGGGGTCTGTCCCATACGCAAAGGTAATCTTGCCAGGAACGGGGCTATATGTCCAGAGAACCGTTGTCGTATAGGTGGTATCACCCGCAGCCACCCCATGCGGCAGCGTATCGCCAGCGGTGGGTTTGGTGATTTCATAGATGCGGGTTGAGCCAGTGTCCTCAAAGGTGGCTACCACCAGCGCATTTCCTGTAGGGCTGTCGGCTTTGCTAATGAAGGCGACCCCTTCGGGGGCAATATCGCCAGCGGTATCATCTGCCAGCTTGCCAGCAAAATCTACGGTATTTACGTAGTCTACGAAGACAGGTTTCGTAGGATCACTGACATCATAGACCATGATGCCGCCAATGCGTTCCAATCCGATAAAGGCGTAGGTCTTACCATCTACTTCACCTACCGTTACCCCTTCTGGCTCTGCCCCTTTGTCATCACTTCGATCATCAAAGTCGAAGGTATCTTTTTCATCATCAAAGGATGCATTGAAGTAGTCTGGGTACATCTGTGCTGTGATGCGCTCAATCTGATCGCCGCTGTCATAGGTCAGTGTGGGGGTAGCCCCGGTGGTGTTCCAAATGGAGAAGGAGCGAGCACCATAGGCATAGAGTTTTTCATACTTACCATCACCATCAGTATCGCCTAGCGTATTGGTAATCTTCAACCGTCCGAGATTCTCTTCCTCTTGCAGCGTGTTATCGGTGAACACCGTTGCATCAAGCGTCAGGTCTTTGACCCGATATTCTTCGCTAAAGGTGTCGTAGTCGCGGGCATCCCCCTCGTTTGCCGTGACGAGGTAGGTTGCGTTGCCACTCGTAAACGAGGCGATAGCATCCGGTTGATACATCCCGTAGACGGGCCAATTTTTCATGTTGATCTTGTCATCTTTGTTGCTGGCATCAAGCGTGTTGCCTACGGCATTGAAGTCTTTGAAGCCGAGGCTGCCAATGTGGCTAATTTCCATCGTTTCCAAATCAATGACGGCAATAGCATTGTTCTCTTGCAGCGTTGCCCAAGCGGTTTTGCCATCGGCAGCAACGGTAATATACTCTGGCTCAAGGTCCTGAGCAACGGTGGCGTTTGGTCCAAAGATACGCACGTCAGTAGTTGCCGTCAACGGACGGGTGCCGTCAGCGTTGAAATCGCGGAAATGCAGCGTGGTGACGTGGGTATTGGTCAGGGACTCTACGCCGTCTGACAGGTCAATGATGCTGATAGAACCTTCGGGGTCTTTGCTGTAGTCATCGTTTGGTTCGCCCTCGTTGGCAACGAGTACTTTCTTGCCATCGGGGGTAAACGTCACCATGTCGGGCAGCGAGTCGGGGTAGTCTGCAGCAGCGACCTGGGCAATGGGTTTGCCATTGGTGTCAAAGAAGGCGATAAAGTCGGTAATATCCTCACCTTCCACATAGTCTTGCACAAAAGCAACGGCTATTGTGTCGGTATAGACGGCTACGCTCGTTGGCTCTGGTCCCGTGTATGGTGCAGCACCATAGATAGGATCATCAGCGATGGCAATAGACGTAATCAACGTAGGGGCATAAGGATTGCTGATGTCCAGCATGTCAACTGCCCCTTCGCCACCGTTGGTCACAAACAGTCGCTTGTTTTTGGCATCATAGGCGGCAATTTCTGCGCCAGTGCCTTTGTAGCGTCCAATGGGGGTGAGGGTAATCTCACGGGTGGGCAAGGGGGCATCGATTGTGGCAGCGGGGTTTGCCTCTGCCATCAGTGGTTGGGCTGCGCCGGTCTGTTCCTCAAGACGCGGAGCAGGATGTACCTGGGGAGTGATTGGCGTAGTCGCCAGGGACACTCCAGACGGGATCATGCCGATATTCACCACGAGGGTGACGATAATCAGCAGATACAACGTGCGAGCATGCTTCATAACGGTTTTGTTCCTCCATAATACAGATTTTCCAATACAACACAGGAAGGGTTAGCTATCCCTTGAAAGCCAACCCCGTATGGATTTGTCTTGTTCGGGTCCTCGTTTTTCGGTTGGGGACTCCAGACAAATTTCCAAGCCCGGCTATTGTGCTACGATGATGGGTCGTTTGGGTTAAAAACATGGAGGCAGAAGGTTAATAGAAGGTAAAATTTTGGCGAAAGAATAGTTAAGGGGAGGTTAAATTGCTGGCGGTGGTCGGGGGTATTGCTCATTTCAATGCCTAATTAAGCGGGTTGTGGAAAAACGTACTTCATTACCGATTGTGGTTCTCGCTCCGCGTATGTGATACGCGATGAGTAGCAACAATAAGGGTTACTCTAACCGTTTTGTTAATTATGCTAATACATTACTACCTCTACAACCTATCCTCCTACACCGTGCATCACAGCGTAGACGCGGATGTGGTAGAATGAAACTACATTGGTTTTGAAGCGATAATTTGGAAAGCATGAACAACAATCTGAAAGAGTAAAAAATCTAGTAAGAAGAGGAAACCATATGACCAGAACACAAATCAGAAAAATAGGGGACTCATACGGGTTATTATTAACTGATGAAATAGTAAAGTTAATGAATATCCGTGAAGATGATGAAGTTGATATAACTGTTGAGAACCGCATACTGATCATATCTCCGCTGAATGAAAAAGAACGGGAGCAGAAAATTGAAAGAGCGGTTCAAAGTACCTTCAAACGAAGAACATCTGCTTATCAGCGACTTGCTGAGGGTGGTTGACTCATGCTTTTTCTGTATAAAAATGAGGTTATTGCTATTCATAAAAAACTGATTGAAGAATTTGGTGGAATTCACGGATTGCGTGATGAAGGAGCATTGGAATCGGCACTGGCAGCCGTTGAAAACCGTGCCTATTATGAACATGCTACTAGTGCAGTATGTGCGGCGACCTATGCATATCATCTTACGCAGGCTCATGCTTTTATTGACGGTAATAAGCGTATAGCGGCAGCGGTATCGGAAATATTTCTTGAAATCAACGATGTAAACCTGCATGCCACAAATGAACAGATAGTTGATCTGTTTCTGGGTATCGCATCGGGTGAAAAATCAAGAAATGCTCTTGAACAGATATTTTTAGCGTGGGTCTCATAAAAATCAAGGAAAAACGTACTTCATTACCGATTGTGGTTCTCGCTCCGTGTATGTGATACGCGAATGGATTTCCTATGCCTGAGTAACTGTCTATTAAGAAGCACTATCTGCTATCAATTCTTAACAAATATTTAACATAGATTAGCTATACTGTTCAAGGGTGAGCTATGCATAACGCTTGGTTGTAATAGCAGTAGCCCCAAGTTCTTGCTTACACCAAACAAATGTGGAGTGCATGTTATGAAGAAAATCCTGGGACCTGTTCTGCTGGTTGTGCTGATACTTGGCGTAATAGCCGCTATCTTCTTTTCTGTGCAGGAGCAGTTTTCAGCAAAACGTATCGTGACAGTACGGGGGGTAATTGGCTCTGAGAAAGAAGCCTTTTTCAAAGATCCCCGTGTGGTAGAAGCCTTACGGAAAGCCCGCCTGGAAGTTATCGTTGAGAAGGCTGGCTCCAGAGAGATTGCCGACAAGATAAAGAGGGGGGAATACGACTTCGCCTCGCCATCCGGCGTACCCGCAGCCGAAAAGATACGCCGCGATCCAGACATCAACGTGGTGTCCTCGCATGAAATCTTCTTTACCCCAATGGCATTAGCTTCTTGGAAACCTATCGCCGATGCGCTAGAAGCCAACAACTTGGCAAAAAATCAAGGAACCTACGTTATGTTGGATATGGAAGCCTTCCTTGATGCCTTTGACCAAGAGGTGCTTTGGTCGCATTTGGGCAGTGCAGACTATGATGTCAACAAACGGTTGCTTATCGCCTCAACCGATGTGCGCTCGTCCAACTCTGCCGCTATGTACCTTGCGCTCGCCAGCTTCATTGCCAATGGCAACGACATTATCCAATCTCCCAACGACATACAGCCCAAAATGATGCAGCTCTTAACAGAGTTATTCCAAGCCCAGGGGTTTCAAGCCGGCTCATCCGCCGTCCCCTTCAACGATTATCTCACGATGGGCATTGGCAAGGCTCCCCTCGTGATGATCTACGAGTCGCAATACATCTACCAAGCGTCTACAGGTGGCGGTCTTAGACCCGATATGGTGCTCATTTATCCTGAACCAACGCTCTTTACCAAACACTTTATTCTTGCTCTGAATGAAGACGCAGACCGCTTGGGGAAAGTGCTTCGCAATGATCCGGAACTCCAGAACGATCCTGAACTTCAGGAAGCAGCCGCTGAACTCCAGAAGCTCGCTATTGAGCATGGGTTTCGCAATAGCGATACCGCCTACTTTCAACAGTTCATCTCACAGCACGATATAGCCGTTGCAGACAATCTCGTCAATGTGGTAGAACCCCCAAGCTATGAAGTGCTGGAAGGTATGATACAGCAGATCGAGCAACAGTATTAAAGGTTAAGCAAAATTATTTAGGAGGTATGTTTATGACAGACGAAATTACGCTTGCCCCTCCAGAGCTATTGGCGGCACCGGAGCCAGTGAAACCAGTACCGACAGAAAAAGCCGGCGGGATGGTCCCGTTGGAGCAAGCCGTGTTGGATGAACTCGACGGTAAAGCCTCAGCCTTTATCGAGGGGGTTGTTACAAGCGGCGTACAGGATAAAACGTTTCAGGAGAAGCTGGCGGCTATTCACAATCTGGGTAATAAAGAGATACGCGCTTCTGCTAGTGTCTCCAACCATATGCTCAACCGACCAGCTAAGGCATTGGATGGGGGCATCTTTGATGAAAACTCGCCCATATCTGAAGGGTTGGTCGAGCTGCGTATGACCGTTGAAGACCTGAATCCCAAAAGTCATGGCGATTTGCTTTCCCCAAGCAAGCTGTTTGGAATAATCCCCTGGGGAAACAAACTTCGTAAGTACTTCCTCAAGTATGAGACTGCCCAAAAGCACATTAACAAGATTATCAACCAACTACTTGAAGGACAAGATGTGCTCCGCAAGGATAACGCTGCTATTGAGCAAGAAAAGGCGAACTTGTGGGAGACCATGCAGAAGATGCAACGGTATGTCTACTTGGGCAAACAGATAGATGCCAAGCTAGAATCGCGCATTGCCGAGATAGAATTGCGTGACCCGGAAAAAGCGCGAGTAGTTAAAGAAGAGATGCTCTTTTACGTGCGCCAGAAGGTACAAGACCTGCTTACCCAACTTGCCGTTAGCATCCAGGGCTACCTTGCGCTCGATATGGTGCGTAAGAATAACTTGGAGCTTATCAAAGGCGTTGACCGCGCTACCACCACCACCGTTTCTGCACTGCGAACGGCGGTCATTGTCGCGCAGGCATTGGCAAACCAGAAGCTGGTGTTGGACCAGATCAATGCGCTTAATCAGACGACCAGCAACATCATTGAGTCTACCTCTGAATTGCTCAAGCAGCAGTCTGCCGACATTCACAAACAGGCAGTCAGCACAACCATCAATATAGACCAACTGCAAAATGCCTTCAACAATATCTATGAGGCTATGGATATGATCTCTACCTATAAGGTTGAGGCATTAGATACGATGAAAGAAACGGTAGATACGCTCTCCACAGAGGTAGAGAAAGCCAGGACCTATGTAGATCGGGTACGGAGTGATACGGTTGCAGAGGCAACGGCAGATGTGCTGGAATCTGAGACAAACGAACTTGAATTGTAGTACCGGTTGGAATAGCATAAACCGTGCTGTTCCATCCTAACCATAACTATTCGGGAGTTAGCTATGCAATTGCGTATTCGGTCTAGCAGCCTATTTTCCCTGATTGCTCTACTCATCTTGGTAGGGTGTGGTCTCATAGGTGAACCCAAAAATGTCATAACGGTATTGGCGGGGTCTGAACTCAAAGATATAGAGCCACTCTTGCCCCAGATAGAAGAAGAGACAGGGTATGCCCTAGAGATGAGCTATATTGGTACGCTTGACGGCGCAGAAAAGCTCATGGCTGGCGCACCAACAGATATGGCGTGGTTTTCCCATGCAAAGTATCTGACGCTCTTACAAGGCAATAGTGGGCTTATTTCTGCCCAAGAGAAGATGATGCTCTCTCCTGTTGTGCTTGGGGTAAAGCAGAGCAAGGCGGAGCAGTGGGGATGGGTAGACAACCCCGACTTAACGTGGGCAGATATAGCCAACAAAGCGAAGAGCGGTGATTTGCGCTATGCTATGACTAACCCCACCTCGTCCAACTCTGGGTTTACCGCATTGATGGGGGTGGCTTCGGCATTGTCTGGTAGCAGCGATGCCCTCACCACAGAGGACATTGATACGGAAGCGATGAAAGACTTTTTCAAGGGGCAAGCCTTGACTGCTGGGAGTTCTGGTTGGTTGGCAGAAAGCTATGTGCGGGAGCAAGGCAGGCTAGATGGACTGATCAATTACGAATCGGTGTTGTTGCAACTTAACCAGAGCGGGCAACTCCAAGAGCCGCTCTATTTGGTCTATCCCAAAGAGGGCATCATCACCGCCGACTACCCGCTGATGCTGATCAACGGCGAGAAACGGGAAGCCTACAATGCGTTGGTAGCCTACCTCCTGACCCCGGAAATGCAGCGCACATTGATGCAGCAGACGATACGCCGCCCCGCTATCCCAGAGGTAGTGCCAGATGACCCCTTCCCCAACAAGGTGTTGGTAGAACTTCCCTTTCCCAATAGCCTAGACGTGATAGATGAACTACTCTTTGCTTATCTTGACGAACATCGGCTCCCTTCGCATGCCTTCTTTGTGTTGGATACTAGTGGCTCAATGGATGGGGAGGGAATTACCGACCTCAAAGCATCCCTCGTCAATCTCACCGGGAATGACCAAAGCCTAACCGGACGTTTTTCTCGTTTTCGCAATCGGGAACACATTACCTTTATTACGTTTAGTACTGATGTTAATGATGTACGTGAGTTTCAGATTGAGGAAACAGCACAAGACAGCCAAAGTATGCAGCACATTCGCGGATATGTTGGCGAGTTGCAAGCCAGAGGTGGTACGGCAATCTTTAGCGCATTGAGAGAAGCCTACCAGCTTGCTGCCGCAGCCAAAGCCAAAGACCCCGAACGCTACTACTCGATTGTGCTGATGAGTGATGGGGAAAATACCGATGGCATTTCGTGGAAGTCCTTCGAAGATAGCTACCATGCCTTGTCAGAAGATGACCAGAACATCAAGACCTTTACGGTGCTTTTTGGCAATGCTGACCGTGTGACGATGGAGCGTATCGCTGAGACCACCGGTGGGCGCATGTTTGATGCGAAGTCAACCCCGCTCTCTCTTATCTTTAAACAAATACGCGGGTATCAATAGGGGTAAAGGTTGAAGAACTAGGTAAGGACAGCAAAAGGTACATACAGGTATGACGACCAAACAACGTATCCTCTTTTTCCTCTATAGCAATGGGAATATTGTTGGGTCTCTTTTGGGGATTATTGGATTGTTGCTCTTTTTTACCGGCATTATCAAGAGTTTTTGGTATGTTATTGTCCCAGGACTCTATGTCATTGGGGTGTTTGCAACCCCCCGCAGCCCGACCTACGAGTTGCATTTTCGCAATGAAGCTACCGTAGAAGCGGTGCGGGAAGAGCTAGACCACCTGATGAAGAAGATCAACAAGAAGGTGTCGCAGGATATTTACGAGAAGGTTGATCGTATACGGCAGTCTATCTTGGAAATCCTGCCGTATATTATAGATGTCAATAGCTCAGAGCATACCATCTTCATCATTCGGCAAACTGCCCTAGACTATTTGCCAGAAGCCCTACAACATTATCTCAACCTGCCACGGGCTTTTGCGACTATGCACCCGGTACGGAATGGCAAGACTGCCAAAGATTTGCTCATAGAACAACTTGACCTACTCGAAGAGCAAATGGAAGAGATAGCCGAGGACTTTCATAGCAACAATACGAATAGCTTACTCATCCACGGGCGATTTCTTGAAGAGAAATTCAAGAAGTCTGATCTGGTCTTGGAGATTTAAGTCAGCGATAGGGCTATTTAACACAAACAATCAAAAAACTTAACCCACACTTAATACGGTTTTGCTACCCTAACCTGTGAGTCCTAACGAGCGAAGCCATGTATCAATGGTTGCGTGGTTATGCAACCTAGAATACCCAAAAAGGTATGGACCATCTATCCTGTGCTATACACTTGAATAGCTCCTCAACGCTGAGTTGTCTCCCTGTATCGGGTAATGCAGGTTCGTTTGGTTCTTTTCTCCTACCTACCTTCGTAAGCTATCCAAGAAATCTTCTTACCAGGATGGCTACGTTATCAGAAGCATGACCCAATCTATGAAACTCGGCAAGAAGACCCTCTTCATTATTACCATCTCGCTTTTGCTCCTAACCTTAACCCTCTCTCTGCTGGCTTCTACCCAAATATTGGGCAGTTTTGCCGCCTACGAAGGGCAAGAAATACACGAAGATGTTGAACGGGCAGTCCACGTCTTGGATGATGATATAAAGGAAATAGGTCGTCTTGTCCGCGACTGGGCATATTGGGACAATGTGTACGATTATATCGCCGACCCTGACATTGCCTTTATGCAGGAAAATATGAGTTCGGATATAGGCATTGGTGAAGGGGGGACATACTTTGGGGAAATCAAAATGTCCATCATCATCTTCATAGATTCCTCTGGTACCATTGTGTTTGGGCGAAACTACAATGAAGCGACCCAAACATTGGAAGCTGTCCCCCAAGAACTTGCCGCTATCCTTACCCTAGACCATCCCATCTTGCAGCATCCAGACATCCTCAAGGGCAACAAGGGATTCATCACCTATGGCGACACCATCTTGATGGTATGTTCTCGGCCTATCCTCACTACCGATGGGCAAGGACCGCCGCGTGGTACGCTCATTATGGGCAGATACCTCAACTACTCCCGCTTAGAAGGGTTCTCACGGAGCACAAATCTTTCCCTTACCATTGCTCGTGTAGACGATCCAAATATGCCGCCTGATATGCAGGAAGCAAGCCACACCTTGCACGCCCAATCAAACGAAAGATTTACCACCCGCATCATAAACGACACGACTATTGCTGGATATGCCTTGCTCCGAGATATGCAAAACAACCCTGCGTTTGTCATCCGTACCGATAGTCCACGGACTATCTATGCCCAAGGGCAAACCAGCGTTAGCTATCTCATTATCTCCTTTATCATTGGTGTACTCATTATTGGCGGCATCATGATGATTACCCTACAAACCGTTGTCGTATCCCGCCTAAGCCGTATGAGCAAGCGGGTGCGCCAGATCAGCATCAACAATGACCTCACCACGCGCCTAAGCGAGCGGGGGAATGACGAACTGACCATGTTGGCAGAGGACATCAACAAGATGCTGACTATTATTGCCCAGTCGCAGGAAGACCTCCGCATACGCGAAACTGAAGCCTGCGAAGCCCGGAACACTGCCGAGCAAGCCAACCAAATGAAATCGCAATTTCTGGCAAACATGTCCCACGAGCTACGAACGCCGCTCAATGCTATCATCAATTTTACCCGCATTATCGCCGCTGGTATGCGCGGACCCGTGACAGATGAACAACTCGATTACCTCAACCGGGTGCGAGCAAGCGGCGAGCACTTGCTTGGTCTCATCAACGATATACTCGACCTGTCCAAAATAGAAGCCGGGCGTATGGAGCTCTACCTAGAGCAATGCTCCATAAGCGAGCTCGTTCGTAGCACCATGTCTACGGCTATTGGGCTAACGAAGGAAAAGCCCATAGAGATTGTGCAAGATATAGCCCTCAACTTGTCACCAGTCCAGGCAGACCGAACCCGTCTCCGCCAAATCTTACTTAACCTGCTGTCCAATGCGGCAAAGTTTACCGATGAAGGCAGCATTACTGTCAAAGTTTGGCAAAGAGACGAAGAAATCTGCATAAGTGTTGCTGATACCGGGGTTGGGATACCTGCCGAAAAACTCTCCATCATCTTTGAGGAGTTTCAGCAAGCAGAGGGAGGAACAGACCGCAGCTACGAGGGGACCGGACTAGGGTTAGCCATATGCAAACGGCTTGTTACGATGCATGGCGGACGTATCTGGGTAGAGAGCATGCCAGGTAAAGGCTCAACCTTTACCTTTACGCTGCCTAGCGCAACCGCAGGGTTGCCAGAAGCCGCGGTGTTTCGCAGAAACCCAAGCAACCAGGAGGGTATCCCTATTCTCGTCGTAGATGACGATGCCGAGACTATCGATATTATCGGTTCCTATCTTGAGCAAGACGGCTATCGGGTCTATGGCATTACTGACAGTCGCTATGCCTTGTGTGAAGTTCGCCGCTTGCAACCTGCGGTTATCATTACTGACATTCTGATGCCCTACAAAGATGGTTGGGAGTTACTCACTGAGTTGAAGGCAGAACCCGATCTCCAACCCATACCGGTACTGCTCTATTCTGTGATGGATGAAAATTGGCTTGGACTCCAACTAGGGGCTAGTGCCTACCTTACCAAGCCCATAGAAGAATCCCTTCTCCGCACGACGATGAAGCGACTGATTACCGATGGCGCACGAGTGCTTGTCATAGATGACGACCCCAATGTACGAGAGATGGTCCAAGAGGTGCTTACCCACGAGGGGAGCTACACCGTGGTAGCTGCTGCGGGGGGGCAAGAGGGGCTAGATCGTATTGCCAGTATTCCCCCCGATCTTATCATTCTTGACCTGATGATGCCAGAGGTTGATGGATTTACCGTGCTTGAACGGCTCGAAGATCATCCATTAACCCAAGCGATACCGGTTATTGTGTTGACCGCAAAGGACCTAAGCAAAGAAGAACGGGACTATCTCACCAAACGGGTCAATAGCTGTTTGGCAAAAGAAGGAACTAGCCCAGAGCATCTTACCGAAAAGGTCAAGAGCTTGCTTGGGAACAACTCCCATGTCCAATATTGACCATCGTCATAACTTTGCCGACACCCCTATTTTTAACACAGGCTTAACAGAAGTTTTATACACTGCTTATGGTATGCATTTCGCCTGCTCCGAGATAGCTAGTTCTTGGCTCTTGGGGGTATCGCTACACCTCAACCCTTCCTCAATGCTGAGGAAATACCACCCAACGAAGGAGAAGTCGGTTTACTGCTTTTTCTGAATATCTGCTCTTGTCGTGCATTGGCTCTATCCAAAACGTAATAAAAGAACCCAGTGGTATTTTAATAAGGTGCTTTGACAAAAGAACGGAAAGGTAAGGAACAATGCTTATGACTGCAAACGAACGTATGGTTGTACAACCTGAAGAAGCCCATGTGCTGGTGATTGAAGACAACCCAGATAATCTCATGGTCGCCACAGACCTGCTTCGCATGTTGGGGGTGAAGTACATCAACTCCCGTGCATCTGGACGACAAGGTATCAAGCTCGCCGAAAGTTTGCCGCAGGTTGATCTTATCCTACTCGATATTCAACTCCCCCATGAAGATGGGTATGAAGTGTTGCGAAATATCCGCAACCATCCCAAGCTCCAGCATACCCGTGTTGTTGCCGTTACTGCCAATGTGTTGCCGCAGGATGAGGCAAAAGCACGGGCTGCTGGCTTTGATGGCTTCATTGGCAAACCGTTAGACTTTGACCGTTTCCCCTTGCAAATAGAGGCTATCTTACGGGGAGAAGAGGTCTGGAAAGCCCGGTAAGCCATCGAGCCTACCGGTTGCGTAATGCGTGAAAGGATAGCCAGACGATGCGGCAAAACGACTCCTTGTCCATAGCAGCATCCAGCCATCACAAGTCGGGGGGTGCCGACTTCCTTCTCCCCGCAGTGGGACGCAAGGCAAGGGATGGGAGTATCGGGCGGCGTTGGAAGCTACGTATGGCGAGCGGTTGAAGCTGCGGTGCTTTAGCGTGGTGGCGTTGGGCTACGAGCGGCTGGTGTGGGAAGAGGTGGGGGGGGATGGTACACTAGAGCACGGCTAGGCGAAAGGGGAATGTCCACGACACCAAAATAGCAGTATCCGCTACCCCATCGTTGTAGATGACGTGGTAGCTATTATCGCTTGTATCTTCTTTTACCCCAATATCGCCACTCAATACCGTGCTGTTGTTCTCCCAATCACGCTGGCTACGCTCTGTCTCAGTGGCATTAAAGCCGCCATAGATAGCCACCCCATCTTTCAGTGAAAAGCTGATAGTACGATCTGCCCCATCTGTGGGGTAGTATGTTCCCTGCGCTACCCAGATTTCATCACCAATTCCTGCTTCTGTGAGAGCAGCTTGTAGGTCATTGTAGGCATTTTCCCACGAGGAGCCATCGTCACTGCCACTAGCGGCGTGGTTGACGTAGATTACCCCTGCGGCACGAGCAGTTGGGACGGGCATGGTCGGTGGGAATGCATAGACCATTACCAGGATGCATACGAGCAATAACCTGATTTTACGAAGACGTATCAACAGGGTAGATAGGTTATGGGTTTTGTTCAACATAGGGTTGCTCCTCACTTTTGCGCTTTGTGCCAAGCACCTATGGGCAATCTGTGATACTCACGCGCACATAGGCACTTGGCATATGGTTTTGTCGTCTTTTTATCCTGGTCCGTACCAGTATGTTGCCTTGCTTAACGAACGATGATGGGTAGATATACGATTCCTCCTATCCCACCATCACCATTATCACCATTATCACCATTATCACCATCACCGTTATCACCATCACCGTTATCATCATCACCATCATCACCATCATTGTTTAGGAATAAATCCATGTTTCCAACAAGCGTTTCGCTAAGGATGTTCGTTGGACGGATAGTCGGGAAATCGGTAGTGTCTGTCATCGTGTCTGTCGTTTGTAGTGTTGTGATGGTACATGGGTACCTTATTGCTATCACTTCATTGAGCCAGTTGTCCCATAACGTATCTTCAACAAAGGCAAGTTGGGATGGGGTCGTATTCGTGTAGTAGTCCCGTATACGAATACATGTCTTGTTGGCAGGAACTTTGCAGAAGTCTTTGAACGAGGGGCATCCAGGTCCAACATAGACCTCTTCTCCGAAGGGCAGGTAGATGGAGAGTCCATTGGCATTGAGGAATGTGTATTGTCCATTACTCATATGTTCTTCTGCTAGGATAACTGTTGATTGCAACGCAAGAACATCCTGTGCTGCATCTTTGGTCGCCTGCGTCAAGGTTGACTTCGTAACAATGAGTTCGGCAAAATGGAACAGATCAATTACCGACTCCCGGTCTTGTTCAATCTCCTTTTGTTGATCTATATCAAACTTTTGAACAACTTCATATAGGTTGTACAGTTTGGAGAGATTTGGTCCTATAGCTTCTTTCTCTAGGGCTTGAGCCAAACCATCTACCGCTTGGGCAAGTTCCTCTACCTTGCTCAGGGTAATAGCCGAAATAGTACTGCCTTTTTTCGCAGTGTCCATTTTCTTATGATACTGCTCCACCATAGCTTTTGCCAACTCCTCCGGGGTCGTGTCGGCAGTGATGGTATCGATAACCACATCATAGGGGAACACAATATGCATCACATTCTGGGATGCAACCAGGTAGGATGCACTGTTACGTATTTCGTAGGCATTTTCCAGCATTGCCGTCAGTGAGGCATCGTGGAATACCACATCAAGGTTCCCACTATCCGCCGCGATGTTCTGCAATGCCTTGCCCATTTCAGCAGTTGCTAGGTAATCAGAGTCTGTCTCATCCCACGCCAGCCCAGAGCCGCCTTTCATCCATGTAGCCTGTTTCGTTGCATCCGTAATGTCTGGTGCCCAACCAACCCCGTGGTCAAAGATAGTCAACATCGTGCGGTCAGCGGGGTAGGTTGTGCGTGCCCATTGTACAAAGTCTTCTAGTGTTTGGGGGTCGCCCATATTCCGTTCACCAGGGTTCCATGCAACGGTAATCGGCGGAGATACAATCGTATCTGAGTCAGTATCATGCTCAAGATAAAAGAGTTGGGTATTGTTCGTCCCTTTATCATCCCACAATACTAGGATATTGACAGTTGGATTACTCGCCGCTTGCTCCAACAGATTGACCATAGCTTGAGCATTTTCATGTTGGTTCTTATTATCGCCACTGATATAGAACAACAGGTTCCAGATAGCCGACTTGGTAATTTCTATGGTGTGGGTAGTTGAAACACTCCCAAAGAGATTGGTTGCGGTCACGGTGATAATCTTGGTGCCAGGGAGTGTCCAAGTGATAGCTAACGTATTGGTTATCCCATCAACATGGTGTATATCAGGATGATCCGTT
This sequence comes from uncultured Chloroflexaceae bacterium, assembly GCA_964410555.1. GTDB lineage: Bacteria > Chloroflexota > Chloroflexia > Chloroflexales > Chloroflexaceae > JAAUSY01. The sequence continues at coordinate 41,224 of CAYPHM010000018.1, forward strand.
GCCTGCCACGTATAGGTGATGGGCAAGGTGGTTGTGATTGGCGCAACCGTAGCAGTGAAGGGGTAGGATGTACCTAGTGTCCCCGCGTGTGTGCCCGTGATAGCAACAGTAGACGGGGGAACACCTATGGTTACGGTGTGGGTAGTCGTGACGCTCCCAAAGAGATTGGTTGCGGTCACGGTGATGATCTTGGTGCCAGGGAGCGTCCAAGTGATAGCTAACGTATTGGTTATCTCATCAACATGGTGTATATCAGGATGATCCGTTGTCTGCCACGTATAGGTTATGGGCAAGGTGGTTGTGATTGGCGCAACCGTAGCAGTGAAGGGGTAGGATGTACCTAGTGTTCCCGCGTGTGTGCCCGTGATAGCAACAGTAGCCGGGGGAACGCCGATGGTTACAGTATGGGTAGTCGAGACGCTCCCAAAGAGATTGGTTGCGGTCACGGTGATCATCTTCGTACCAGGCGTGTCCCAGGTAAACAAGCGGGTATCTTGCAAGGGTTTATCGGTATGGACTACCGTTGTTTGGTCGGTTGCCTGCCACGTATAGGTGATAGGCAAGGTGGTTGTGATTGGCGCAACCGTAGCAGTGAAGGGGTAGGATATGCCTACTGTTCCTGCACTTGTGCCTGTGATAGCGACAGTAGCCGGGGGAACACCGATAGTGATGGTGTGGGTATCGACAACCTCGCCTACGCTATTAGTTGCCGTCACGGTGATCATCTTCGTACCGGTCAGCTGCCATGTAAAGGATACCGTATCTTCCAACCCCCCATCCGTATGGGTAATGTCCGTTTGGTCGGTGGCTTCCCACGTATAGGTAATGGGTAGCGTGGTTGCCTCTGGTTTTACCGTTGCGGTAAAGGTATACGTCGCGCCGATGGTACCAGTCACGGGACCGGTGATGGTGACATTTATGGGAGGGGTGTTGATGGCAAATGAACGGGCTGTTGCCCAAGCTGACTCAAACCCACAGACGGTATCATGGGCTTTGACGGTCCAGGTGTGGTTTCCTTGTGCTAGATCGGTAGCCGGTGTGTATTCCGAATTTGTTATGGGTATATCCTCGGTACCATCTGGCGTATTGAGCTGGAGCGTGTAGGTTACGGGTGAGATGTCTGTGCTATCTTGCCAATCAAACGTAGGGGTTGTATTGGTCATAATAGCCTTGTCCGCAGGAGAAACAAGCACGGGTACTGATGGGGGGCTAGTGTCAACGACAACGGCACCATCAACCCAAGCCGAGTAGTTGCCTGCCTCGTTGCGTGAACGGACTGACCATGTATGATTACCCTCGCCCACGGTGGCAGTGTGGGTTGCTGCCGTTCCTGTTCCTGCAGCAACCGTCTCACTCGTACCACCATCTAGGCGAAACTCATAACCATCCAAACAGGTTCGGTTTGGGACGCTCCACTGGAAGTCCACACGAGCACTGCACACAGGGGCAGCAGCTGTTGGCGAGGTCAAGGTTGGCAGGGGGACGGTAGCCGTATCTATGGTAAAAGCTATCGCCGGGTTTGTCCAAGCCGAATAGTTGCCTGCTGCATCAAAGGTGCGTATCTGCCACGTATGATTGCCATCCGTTAGTCCAGTAGGGGGGGTATAGGAAACTGTCGCAGGGTTATTGATGACCTCTGCGGCTTGGTCATCTATCTGTACCTCGTAACCAGCAATACCAGAGGCATAGGTGTTCTTTGGTGGGTCATTGCCGGCTGTCCACGAAAAGGTGGGGGTATTGCTACAGCTTGTGCTGCCATCCGTTGGATTACCCGGTTGTATACCATTGGGTACTTGGGTGTCTATGAAGAAAGTTCCCGTTGCTTCACCAGACTCGGCAGTTCCATTGTAGGCTTTGACGCTCCAACTATGTTGACCATCTGTTAGGTCAGTACCGGGCGTGTAGGATGTTGCGCTCCCTTTGTAGTGTTGCGTACCATCAATCGTGACGATGTAGCCTTCAGCCCCCGTGTTGCTCCAAGTGAAGGTTGGGCGTGCCCTGTTGAGGATAGCGTTATTGGTTGGTGCGGTGATGGTGGGGGCGTTGGGGACACCGGGGAGTACTTCAAATCCAGCAGTATAGCATGCTTCATTGTTGGTCTCATTGCTTTCTGTAACGGCACTAAGATAATCAGCACGAACAATGAGGTAGCGTTCACCAATATCCCCTTCTACAAAGGTGTACCTAAGATTTTCAGCATCACATTCGCCTGAATCAAGAGCAGTTACCCCATCATCACCTATTCTATTACTAAAATCACTACAACTGGTACCTAAATAGTAAGCCACATCGCTACTAACCGCAGGTCCACCAGTGTTAGAGTTACAAACATCTATGTTCCATCTGACTTGATCACCAACACTATAGTAATTCAAGTCACCTGGATTTGCTGGGGGACTAGGATTAGTATTAGGGTCTGGAGCAGTAACTGTGAGATCGGGGGGGCGAGTATCTTCAACAACCATGTATCGGGTAGCATCGTTAAAAGTGCCCTCATTTCCAGCAGATGTTGGGCAATAAGGTTCCATAGTACAAGGAACATCTAGCAGATTGGAGACATCAGAGGTATAAGGTCCTGCTAGAGGAGCATAAGGTCCGGGATAAGCATAGAGAGTAACACGAGCACCAGTGCCAACCTCAACAGAGCTAATTTCCTGAGCAAAATCTCCTAACGCTATGGAATCATATTCACCTGCACAAAATTCTTTTGAAATACCGGTATGCGCGTCTGCTTCAGCATGATAGTACACCGTGACGCAACCAGGTGATGGTGGGTTGTTAAAATAGGCTTGTGTCGTTCTTTGAGGCAAACTAGCCCAAAACCCTATTCCGACTAACACCATAATCAAAAAAACGTTTGTTTTCTTCCATCTCTTGTTCGTCATGATCATTCTCCTTAATAGTTCTATACAATCAGATATTACGACTTAATAACTACGAACACGGAACCATTCTCCCCTCACTCCACACCACCAACTACATAGTTCACCTCCTCCTGCTGCCCCGATGCTGCTGCTGGTTGGTACACCCGAAGGTAGTATACCTCGTCTGCCTGCAACGTGGTCTCAATCGTCTCATCCCCGTTTGCCCCAACCCGCGATTCGCCAACCTTTACCCATCCATCTGACTTGCGTAGCTCCATATCATAATTGGCTTCCATAGGAAGCTTCCGTAAGAAAAGCGTGACCCGTTTCGTCTCCGCCACTTCTACCCGGTAATAGTTATCCGGGTTGCCATCCCCGTCAATGGCATACGCGGTACCAATTTCTACATCCAACGCATCACGGATGGTATGATGGGGACGGTTTGGTTGTGGCATGGCGACAATGGGGACAGCAAAGGTTGTCACTACCCGACTACTCTGTATCTCTACCTCTGCCGTCCCCGTCTCTAGCCCCGGTGGGGGCATAAGCGCAACTGTTGCCTGCCCATTCGCATCGGTCTTGACCTGCGCGGGGGTTACTGTTCCCAATGTTGTACTCACAGTGATTGGCTGATGAGGCAAAACGGCTCCTTCCGAGTCGGCTACCGTGATCGTGAGGGGTTTCTCCTCACCCGTTTTTGCCAAGAGCGGCGTAGCTTCGGATTCTACCGTCAATTTGTCTGGACTAGCACAATGCACCTGGATAGAATCGCTCTCTTCCCCTGCTTTTGTGGTAATGATCGCTATCGTTGGCGAAATGTGTTCAGTTAAGCAGACTAATGTCATACCGGCATAGCCATTTTCATCTGTATCATCCGTAAATTGTAGAGACGAAAGGGTATTTGTGTCTGTAATAGAAGATCGAAAATCCACGTTGAACGTGACGGACTCACAGTTGACGGGTAGCCTATTCGCATCGGTGATTTGTGCCTCAATGGGCGTACTGCCGCCGCTTTCTACATAGACCTTTTTGGCAGTAGTCTGGATATGGGCAGGGGTTTTTGTCTTGAGCAATGTTAGGATACCTTCCCCAACGTATTGCTCCGTATCCACTCGTGCCGTCACCGTCACGACCCCATCGGCTTCTGATGGATACCAGATAGCCCCAATTTGCCCCTGGTCATTCGTCGTCAAGTCCACGGCGCTGCTAGGTTGGGTACCCTCAAATATGGACTGCGTTGCGGACAAGCTCACCTGCTCTTGGGTGATCACCCTTGTGGTAAACATCTGCTGTTGTATCACTGTTGCAGTTATCCAAGCGGTTTGTTGGAGGCAGCTTGGACTATCGACTCGGCTAGGGGTAGCTTGGAGTGCTATCTGCACTGGCAAGGGGGGACCAGGATTGGTGACAGTTGGCAGGGCAAGGCGGAACAGCCCAAACTTCACCGGTACCGCTTGGATAATGCCCCCCACACTCACCTGCACATTGCCAGCATACACTTGTCTCATCGTTACCGGGAAGTGGGCAATTCCCGCTTCGTTCGTCTTCACCGGTTCTGTTTGCCATGCTTGTAATGATGGGGAGAGCAGAAACTCTACCGGCTGATCTGGGATGACTTCCCCTCGCCTGTTTCGCACGGTTGCTGTGACCCATACGGTATCCTTTCCATTGGCTAAGACCATCGTGGCACTTGGGTGGGATGTGACGTTGACGGTACTTGGACCATCGTCATCCCAGACTGCCAATGTGCTGGTGTCTTCGACCACGTTGGGTGAGGATTCATTCGTAAGGTCTACGTCTACCGTATGGGCATAGGGGGTATCTTGGGATTCATTGTTGGGGGTGTCCTCAATGGGAAATGGACATGCTACCTGGGTTTGATTGGTGGCAAAGGTGATGGGCTGCTTATTCTCCCCATTGGCGATAATGGCGTTGTCTTTCGCTTGACATATTGCATTGATAGAAGCATAGCTCTTCCGATCCAGCGTGGCGGTGATGAGCGCGGTACCCACATCTTCCCACACTTCGTAGTGGGACGATTGAAAGCGCAGTTCTGGCACATCGTCATCCTGAATAGTGACAATAGTAGAATCCAGGCTGCCGAGCGATATGCCCCTACCCTGCACGTTGGTTAGGATAACTTCAAACGTTTCCGCCTCTTCATCCTCAGTATCTTCGAGGATGTTTATCTCAATATACCCATCACTTTCCCCTTTCTGTAAGGTCAATGTCCCCTCGATTGCCTCGTAGTCCTCGCCCGCCGTTGCCGTCCCGTCTATTGTCTGGTAATCTACCTTTACCACACTGGCGGTGGTCGGTCCCGTTCGTTGAACCTTAATCCTTACGGGGGGGGATTCTTGCTCCAACGAGACAATTTTGGGTTTGGCAACCTGTACCGTATGCTCAAGGTCTTGTATCCATACCGTCACATTGTAGGGATCAACAATCTGTAGCCCATTCCTCGCCTCAAGCAACATTATTTGCAAGGACTCTGGTTGCTCCTGCTCCGCATCATCTATGAGGGGTATGGCTATCGTTTGGGCAGTAATACCGGGCGTGAAGGTCAGCGTCCCGGAAATGGGGGTGTAGTCGCCAGGTCTCCCAGGCAGATCTGCCAGCGCAGAGGTGTCGTTGTCCATCGTGCTATAGTCCACCGAAGCCTTGTTTTCGGTGGTGATGGGTTCTGACAGGGCAATCGTGACGGGTATTTTCCCGTCTGTCTCATTGCCAACATATTCTTTTGCCATAAACGCAACATCAACGCGCTTTTTATCCGATTCATCGTCTACTATCGTCAATAGCACTTCTTGGAACTTCCCTGGCACAACCTCATCTTTCCCATTTGGTACATCGTATAGGTGCAAGATAACCGTTTTGTCGCCATCTGGTACATGATTATCTTGGATAGGCACATGAAAGGTCGCCCGTTCTTGATTGGTAAAGGTCAGGGTTCCCTCTTGATGGAGATAATCTGCCCCTGCGTGAGCACTTCCATCCAACGTTGCATAGGCAACCATCACTTGCTCAACTGTTGCGTCTGCAGGTTTGTGCCATTGCACATCAATTGTGACGTTGGAGGTATTTTCGTACACTGTATAGGCAGACTTCGCAAAGCTAACGCTGCCCTTGGGCGGTGCGTCGTCATCGTTAATCATTACAAGCACACCGCTGCGGGTGCCAGCTTTCGCCTCGCCTTCCAGTACCTGCAATTGCACCAAAAATGGCTCTGGTGGCTCATGGGTAAGATCGTCAAGAATGGGTATGGTTATCGCTTGGGTAGATTGCCCCTCGTTAAACGTGCGGGTGCGTTTGATTGTCGTATAATCGCTCCCTGGCAAAGCCCCATTCTCAATCCATACCGTTGACACCTCAATTTTTACCGTACCAATATTACTGCTGCGCTGGATAGGCAAATGAATACTACCCGCTGACTCGTTGACGCTTACCGTATCATCCAAGAATTGCACGATACCCGCGGGGTAAGGCTCTTGGTCAGCGGCATCATCCTGGATCGTCACCTGAACGCGATCCTGATTGCCCAATACCGCTCCCTTACTAACGTTAGTCAATTCTACGGTGAAGGTTTCGTCCCCCTCTGCTTCCTCGTCCTGCACAATGGGAATGGCTATATCAGCGTAGCTCTGCCCCTCGGTGAAAGTAATCGTCTGGCTCACCCGCAGGTAGTCGCTAGGGGTGGTGGCACTACCATCAAAGGTGGCTACCCCTACCGCAATGGGGTTGCTGATGTTGCCTGTGCGCTTCACGCGCAGCGTCAACGTGAGCGCATCCTCGCTCACTATCGCCGTATCAATGCCAAATTGCACTACACCATTGGTTGCCCGCTCTTCATCATCATCCACTATGGTGATAGTCGCCTTGTTCTGCGTTCCAAGTGCTGCCCCATTGGTTGGGGTGCCCAGTTTGAGCATAAAATCGTGATCGCCTTCAATCTCGGTGTCATCAAATATACGGATAGGGATAACCCGCGTAGAGTGATCTTTGTCGAAGGTGAGTACGCCACCGGTGATAGGTTCGTAGTCCCACCCTGCAATGGCGGTGCCGTCAAGCGTACTGTAGGGGACAGTGACGGTGCGCCCATCGCCGCCCTCGCGCACGACAATCACCTCAACTTCGCGCTGCCCATCCGCTTCGCCCCCTTGCACTTCTGTGGTCTCCACGCGGATAATGCCTGCTGTTGGTACGTCATCATCCTCTATCGTGATAATCGTCTCTGCGGGTACGCCAATTTTGGCTTTGCCCTGGGTGATGGCTTTTAGCATGAGTGCGAAGGACTCGTCTCCCTCAACGTCGATGTCGTCAATAAGCGGGACATCAAGGACAACAGTTGATTGACCAGCGGGGATAGTGACGGTGCCAGCGGCAAGGTGGTAGTCGCTTCCTGGC
>CAYPHM010000019.1:0-22905 GCA_964410555.1 uncultured Chloroflexaceae bacterium
GGGGAAGGGGTTAGGGGATGGGGGGCGAACGTCCGCTCGTTGACCCTCGCGGCTCAATAGGGCGAGGGGGTAACACCTGCCCGATCCCCCTTCTCCCGCGTAGTGGGGGAAGGGGTTAGGGGATGGGGGGCGAACGTCCGCTCGTTGACCCTCGCGGCTCAATAGGGCGAGGGGGTAACACCTGCCCGATCCCCCTTCTCCCGCGTAGTGGGGGAAGGGGTTAGGGGATGGGGGCTGCGTAGTGGGACGCGGGGCGAGGGGATGGGGGGCGAACGTCCGCTCGTTGACCCTCGCGGCTCCCCCCATCACGCCAGGCGAGCGACCACATCTACCCCATTCAATGCCATATGGTGCAAAAACAGCACATGGTGCAGGTCGCCATTGTGCGCTTTGATGCCTAGCTCATGGGCAGTATTGACTGACGTATCAAACGTTTCTACCGCATTGGCAGGCACAACCACCCGCCACTCCTTATTGAGCGCGTTCGCCTTGAAACGCAAGTGCATCGCCGCAGCATAGACACACAGGTCAGTACAATCACCAATAACAATAAAGGTGGTAATCTCCGGGTGCTCGTCCATCCATTCCCCCAAACTTGTGCCGACATCGGGGCTAATCGAGTTTTTGGGAATAGTCGTCATGCTCTCAGCAAAGGGGAGCGCGGCTATCTCCGCTACCGCTTGGCTCTCTGGCGTATTCACAATACAATGCGGCGGGTATGACTGAAACTCTGGGGTATTGGGGTCGTGGGCATCTTGGGCAAGCAGATAGGTACGCACCCCCAGCTCATAGGTACGCTGCATCAGGTCTACGACGGGATCAACGAGTGCGCCTACCCGTTCGCTGGCAAGTGGACCATGCTTGCAAAAGCCATTGACCATATCTATGGAAAACAACGCCACATGGTCAGGGGTATCGCCGACCAGCGTGGCAAGGGGCATGTCTGGCAATGCTGCATACCACTCATCCAGGTAGGCAAGAAACGCTCGTGATGTCTCTCCTAAGCCTATTTTCTTCGTCATATCCAGGGTTCTCCTTTGTCTTTAACTTACCCAATAGAGATTAAAAATCAAGTGGACGTAGGTAAAATTCTCCGATAGCGGTAGTACTCAATACCGCCGTGCTTGGCAAATGCCGCTTCCAATGGGTGCTATCCAGTCGCTTCTTGACTAGCGAAAGCTGATCTTGAGGGAATCCCATAGCCGACAACTTTTCGGGGCTATACCCCTGGAGCAGATAGTGCAAGATGCGGTCTGCATGCGGATAGCTAATGCCCATATCTGCCTCGTCTGTCTGTCCCACAATGAGGTCTGCACTGGCAGGCTTGTCTACAATCACCGATGGCACCCCAACATGTCGCGCCAGTTGCCAGACCTGCGTCTTGAACAGATCACCTATGGGATTAACCGGCGGTGAGTCATCGGCATGCCAGGTGAAATAGCCAAAGAGCCGCTCCGTCTTGTTGCCGGTGCCAATGGGAATAGCGCGGAGTTTCTGCGAGTGGTCAAAGAGAATGATCATTCGCATACGCGCCATAATGTTGCCCTTGCGGTGCGAGTCCATCGTAGAATCCAGATTGGCATAGCCATCTACCGCATCGGAAATGTCTACCGTAGTCGTTTGGATGCCGAGGTCATCTATGCAGAGTTGGGCATGCTGAAGGCTCTCGCTGCTGCTCGTGCGGTAGGGCATACGAATAGCCAACACATGCTCTGGACCAAAGGCTTCAGCACAGAGATAGGCAGTCAAGGCAGAGTCTACGCCACCAGAAAGGGCTAAGACGACATCCTGAAACCCACGCCGCCGCTGGACTTCATCACGCAAGAAGCGGATAAGCCAAGCGTGGACTAGCTCCGTGTTGATCTCCAGAATATCATCCGATGTAGGGTCAAATGGTGGGGCAGTAATGATGGGCAAATCAAGCGGACGGGCTTGGGTGGCAGCGGGGGCAAGGGCAGGTTGTGCTGATGGGTGTTGCTGCTCGGCAGGGGGCTTGGGTAGGGCAGGGTCCCATCCGATAGCCACCGGCTGTCGCTGGATTGCCCGTTGGATGTTGTGTTGCAAATGGGGCAGCATGGTCTCCAGGTCTGCCAAGAGGGGGGTATCTGCACGGGCAAGGGGCAGGTCGGCTAGGTCAATCGTTGCCGAAACCAGGGCTTCATCCCACAGCGGACCAGCAGCAAGCACTGTGCCGCGTGGGTCCATAATGAGCGAATTACCGGGAAAGCCTTTGCCGCCCTCAAAGCCCACCAGTTGCGCGAGGGCAACAAACACCCCCTGCTCATCGGCTATGCGCCGGGCGAGGTCTTCCCAGTGTTCAATGTTCGCCGGACGTGTGGTTGTTGCGCCGCGTGCTGGCGATGAGCTCAGGATGTAGACAATCTGTGCGCCATCTAAGGCGGCTATAAGCCCACTCAGGTTGTGCCAAGCATCTTCACAAATGAGCATGGCAGCACGACCATATGCCGTATCAAAGGCGGCGATGGTATGCCCTTCAGCAACAAAGCGGGCATCGTCAAATACGCCATAGGTGGGCAAAAAGACTTTGCGGTGAACGTGGTGTATGGTCGGTTGGTCTGGTGCTGGCGGCGTAGGGTAGAGCGTGGCGTACATGGCACTGTTGTAGTAGTGATTGTGGTAGCGTTCATAAAAGCCAATCGCAATGTCTAGTGGGGGGGCATCGGCAGAACAGGCAGCAGCATAGGCGGCACTCAGGTCAGCGTAGACTTGCCCTGCGGGAAGGGCTATTTCCCGCACCCCGCCCTGGAGAAAATAGCCGCTCAGGAAGGTTTCTGGCAGCAGCAGTGTTTGGGGATAGGGAGACAGCGTAGGTAGCGCAGCAAAGAGGTCGCCGAGCCGCGCAATGTTGGCGGCATAGTTGTTCTTGACGGGGTGCAGTTGGGCTATGAGTATCGTATGGTTGTTCATGCTTTTCCTTCTCGCCAGCGAAAGACGAACTGCTTATCCCCTCTGTCACGCTTGAAACGCCAGAGTCGGGTGGGTCTGCCTCGTCCTTCGCGCACTTTGTTGGTTTCTTCCAAGACACCGGCTTCTTTGATTTTGCGATAGAAATTGCCCTTGTCGAGCTTTTCGCCCAGGATTTGTTCGTAGATGTCTTTGAGTTCTAGCATGCTGAACATTTCCGGCAGCAGTTGAAAGGCAAGGGTGGTATACTCCAGTTTGGATCGTAAGCGGGAGTAGGCGGTTTCAAGAATGTGGTCATGGTCAAAGGCGAGTTCTTGTGGGATTTCTCGCATGGGAAACCAGCGCACATCGGTAGTCTCATCGCTGGTACGGAGGACATGCTTGTCCGACTGGACCAGCGCAATGTAGCTTATGCTAATGACACGGGTTCGTGGGTCGCGGTCTGGGTTGCCAAAGGTGTAGAGTTGTTCTAGGTAGACATCCCGCACGCCGGTCTCTTCTTCCAATTCGCGCCGCGCCGACTCTTCGAGAGATTCGTTCATTTCGATAAACCCACCGGGCAATGCCCAACACCCCTTGAAGGGCCATCGGTTGCGCTGAATGAGGAGGACATGAAGTTCACGCTCGCGCAGGGTAAAAATAGCTACATCTACGGTGACTGAGGGTCGTTCGTAGCGTGATGGGTCATAGGTGGTGGCGGTCTCCTCCATGTCAGTGCTCCTTGTGCTAGCTGTCTAGCTGTCTAGCTATCAAGCATGCGTTTGGTTAGGGTATGCTTGATAGGGCAGGGTATTTAGTGTTAATTACACACTAAGTATACTGCATAAGGTGGGGGGATGTCAAGCGGGGAAATTTTCCCACACAGCGCATGATCGAGTATAATCAACCCTAGCGACCTTATTCACAGTAAGGGGGGAACCTTATGCATATTGTTCATATCTACAAAGACTACTATCCCGTACTCGGCGGTATCGAAAACCACGTCAAAGCTCTAGCAGAAGGACTAGCCAAGCATGGCCATCGCGTCACCGTACTAGTCACCAATACCAATAGCCAGGACCATATCCTACAGCAAGATAACCTAACCATCATCAAAGCGGCACGGTTGGTACACCTAGCCTCAACCCCGCTTAGTCTACGGATGCTCTGGCACGCCGCCAGCATCAGCAGTGCCGATGTCATAGACCTACACTTTCCCTACCCCCCCGCCGACATCGTTTCCTTGCTCGTCCCTGGCAAACCGCCGCTAGTCGTTTCCTACCATAGCGACATCGTGCGCCAGAAAACTATGCTGCGAGCATATCGCCCCCTGCTCAACTGGACTCTCCAACGAGCAGATCGCATTGTTGCCACATCCACCCGATACATTGCAAGCTCTCCCTGGCTCCGACCACACCATGACCGTTGCTCCATCGCCCCCTACAGTGTAGACCTAGCACGCTTTAGCAACCCTAGCGATCTCTTGTGCCAAGAGCTACGCCAACGCTATGGTACCCCACTGATCCTTTTTGTTGGCAAATTGCGCTATTACAAAGGCTTACACTTTCTGCTTGAAGCCATGCGAATGATGCACACCCCTGCCCACCTGCTGCTTGTGGGCAATGGACCAAAGGAGCAAGCATTGCGGAGCCAAGCCAATGAACTTACCATTGAAGATCGCGTCCACTTCTTGGGGGAAGTCTCGAACGAAGACCTCCCTAACCTTTACCATGCAGCAGATGCTTTTGTGTTGCCTTCCCATTTGCGAGCCGAAGCCTTTGGCATCGTCCAACTTGAAGCTCAAGCCGCTAGGTTGCCTATTGTCTGTACCGAACTCGGCACAGATACAAGCTCCATTACCCAACATGGCAAAACTGGCTTTGTCGTGCCGCCAGCAGACCCACCAGCACTAGCAAAAGCCCTCGATGCCCTGCTGTGCAACCCGGATATGGCTCGTTGGATGGGCAACAATGGGCGGCTACGCGCAGAAACAGAATTTAGCCATGAGCGTATGGTTGAGCGCATGGAAATGATCTATCAAGATGTTGTAGCAAAACGTACTTCTTGCAACTATGGCACATGAGCAAAATGGAGGGGTTTGTCGCCGACAAACCCCTACCCTCCTGCCCGCTCGCGCCCATACGCTTCTATCTCCTCCAAGAAACGGGATGGCTTCGCCTTTTTGCTATGACTACGCGCTGCAGCCCACGACAGGTACAACTGCTCCCCCGCCCGTGTCAACGCTACATAGCACAACCGCCGCTCCTCCTCAATGCCGGTAGGCGTGGCTAGGCTGCGTTCATGCGGCAGCGTCCCCTCTTCTAGCCCCGTCACAAAGACCACCGCCCACTCTAGCCCCTTTGCCGCGTGTATCGTCAGCAACTCCACCCGCATACGTTCGTCATCCTGCTCATCCGCGCTCGTGATCAGTGCTACCTCTTGCAAAAAGCTACTCAAGTCGGTATGCTCCCCCGCCGCCAACATCAGCTCTTGCAAATGGCTTTGCGCGTCCGTCATGTCGTCTGGCTCTAGCCGCTGCTCCAACCACGCCATATAGCCGCTGCGCTCCAACATATCGGAGAGCAGGTGATCGGGGGGGTAGGTCTGCCCCGCAAGCTGCCGCCAACGAGCAAACAACGCGGATACTGTTTGCGCCCCCTGCGCCGCCTTTGCCGAAAGCTGCCCCCGTGCCTGTGGCTTGCCCATACTGTCTAGCAGCGTGATACCCTGCTGCGCCGCATACCCCGACAGTGCCGCCAACGATTGCGCCCCTAGCCCCCGCGTTGGACGGGTTGCCACCCGTATCAAGCTCAGGTTGTCGGCAGGGTTGGCGATAACGCGCAGGTAGGCTAACGCATCACGGATCACCGCTCGGTTATAGAAGCCCATACTGCCCCGCACTCGATAGGGGATACGCGCTCGCCGCAGGGCAGTCTCAAACTGTCGGCTCAGGTGGCGGGTGCGATACAGCACCGCTATCTCACTCAACCGTTTCCCTTGCTGCTCCATTTCGCCTATCTCCTTCGCCACCTGCTCGGCTTCATCATGACCATTTTTGGCATCTATGATAGACAATGAACGCTCGCCGCGGATGTGCGATGCAGACTCTAGCACCATTGGGCGCACACTACGGCTATGCTGTATGACCGCATAGGCAGCATCCAAAATAGGCTGACGACTACGGTAGTTCAGTGTTAGATTGCAGACGTGTGCATCGGGAAAATCCCGCGTAAAGTTGTTGATGATAGTATGGTCAGCATTGCGAAAACCATAGATAGCCTGCATCCCATCCCCCACCACAAACAGCGAGCGCACCTGCCCCGCTTCGTGTGGACGGGTGAGGATTTCTACCAGCGCATACTGCGAGGGGTCGGTATCCTGATACTCGTCTACCAGCACATGCCGCCAGCGATCTTGGTAGGTATCGAGCACATCGGGGTATTCTACGAAAAGCTGATTGGTGAGCATAATCAGGTCGTCAAAATCCAGGGCGTTTAAGCGTGCCAATGTGCGTTGGTAACGGCGATAGCACCCCATCATAAATGCATCCATCGGGTCGCCACCCGCCCGTACCCGCATACGTGGCTTGACCAAACGGCTCTTATAGCGCGAGATACGCCGCAACACCTCATCCGGTTCAACCTGATAGGGGGGACGTTCGGTAGCCGCATCGAGGGCTTCTGCTGCTACTTGGAGTTGTTCATCTTGGGCATAGATAGAAAAATCGCCCGTGTAGTCGCCAATACGCCCCTTGATCTCTGCCCGCAACACCCGCGTACAGATGGAGTGAAAGGTGCCGCTGGTCAACCCCCGCACCGATACCCCCGGTATGGTGTTGAGCCGTTGGCGCAGTTCCTTTGCCGCCTTGTTGGTAAAGGTGACTGCCAAGATGTGTTTGGGGGGGACTTGATAGTGTTGGATGAGATAGCCGATACGCAGCGTGAGCACCCGTGTTTTGCCAGAGCCTGCCCCTGCCTGCACTAGCACCGGGGAAATCGGCATGGTCACAGCTTCCCGCTGTTGGGGATTGAGCGAATCGAGTATGGAATTGTGCATGGTAATTACTCCACTGCGGCTAGGGCTATGACCGGAATGTTAGCAATGGCAGGGTCAGATTTGATAGCCATAAGCATGTCTATGCCCATGCCATCCGACCCCGGCATCAGCACATCCAGCGTGATCATTTGGGGCTGGAGCTCCCGTGCCAAGCGTAGCCCATCTATGCCGTTGGTGGCAAGCTCTATGTGGAGACCATCTCGTTGAAGCCAACGCTGCAACAACTCATACGCCATCGGGTCATCGTCTATGATCAATACGGTGCCAGACGACAGTATATTGGGGATGGATGAAGCACTAATCGGGCGCAGGTGAATACCGGGGATAACCTGTGGCATGTCCGTGTCCTCTAGGGCAGCGTCAAGGGCAGCAGATTCTTGGGCACCAAGCGACAACCGTTCCGTCTGGATACCATCACTAGACAATGGAGCCAAGTCTTTGGTATCTATTTCATCCGTTTTGTCCTTTTGTTGTGGGGTCTGGATACCGGCAGTTTGGGGAGCGGTTGGCTGTGGTGAGGTGTCTGATTGGTTTTTCCGTACCACTAGCGGCAATCGCACAGTAAAGGTAGACCCCTGCTCTGGAGTGCTCTCGACATTGATAGTCCCCCCCATCATCTCACAGAACCGAGCACTAATCGCCAAGCCTAGCCCCGTTCCCCCATAGCGGCGTGTAGTAGACGCATCAGCTTGGGTAAACGCCTGGAAAAGCTGTTGTATCTGATCTTTCGTTATGCCAATACCGGTATCGCTGACTTCAAAGAGCATATAGTCGCCATCTTGTTTGACCAGCAGATCAATGTGACCATCTTTGGTGAATTTGGCAGCATTGCTCAACAGGTTGACAATGACTTGACGCACCTTGTTGTAGTCGGCATACATTTCGTTGCTGTCCTGATTGCTCGTTACGGTGAGGGTGTTGTTGTTTTTCTTCATCAACGGATCCATAGTTGTCGTAATAGTAGTGATAAGCTGTCCAATGTCTATCGTTTCTAGGTAGAGTTCCATTTTGCCTGCCTCAATCTTGGACAGGTCCAGTATATCGTTGATCAGGGCGAGGAGGTGGTTCCCGGCGGTAGATATTTTGACCAAATCTGCCACAAACTCGTTTTCGTCCATATCCTCTGCTTCCTCGCGCAGCATCTCGCTATAGCCAATGATGGCATTAAGCGGCGTTCGCAGTTCGTGGCTCATATTAGCCAGAAACTGGCTCTTGGCAAGGTTGGCTTCCTCGGCGGCTATAGAAGCCTCCTGAGCGACCAAGACCGCCCGCGAAAGCTCCGCCGTGCGCTGCTGCACCTTTTGCTCTAGGGTGTAATTGGCTTCTTCGAGCTTGCGGTGGGAATCTTTCAGGTGACTGGTCATACTATTGAACGCATTGGCAAGTGCGCCAATCTCATCTTTGCCTTCTACCGGGGCTTGGGCATCAAGGTTGCCGTGGGTGATATGCTCGGCTACGCTGGTGAGCCGCTGGATAGGCCCCACAATATTGAACCGAAAGACAAATGCCAAGAATAAGCCTATCACCACCGCCACCCCCCCCCCGATGAGCGTTTGCCACTGCGCTTTGACCAACTCGGCGCTGCCGCTTGTCAACTCATATTGCAGTTGGGTCTGTTCGTCTATCGTCATCTCATCCAATACCTTGATCATATCTTCTGCTAGGGGGACAGCACTTATCCGAAAGATAAATAGGTCTTCCCGTGCTTGCTGCCCCTCAATAGAAGCAAACATACGTCTGGTCAATCCTAGCAGATTATCCTGCTCTTGGGCTACGGTATCTAAGCGGGTTTGTTGCTCGCTGGTCAGGGATGCACGGTTTGCTTGGAGTTCTTGAAGTGCTGCATCATTGGTAAGCAACGCCTCCTGGTACAGGTGCTTAAAACTAGCATCGCCGTTTGTGACATACCCGCGCAAGTAGGCGACCATATCGCCAAAGGAATCGCGGTAGTCTGCCATATGTAGCAGCATACGGGTTTGTTCTGTGTCAAGCGGGGATGCTGCTTGGTGCTCGATCATTTCTGCCAATAGCTGCTCTATAGCTTGTATTGGCTGCTCGCCTTCTTGGGTAAAAATCGCTAAGGCTTTTTGGTTTTGTTGCGGGTCATCATGCAGCGTAAACATGCGGTCTGGCAACGACTCCCACATAGCAAAGGTGGTCGTCAGTTTTGTTAGCCGTTCATTATTTTGTGGGTTGCTCCAGTAGGGGGAAAGCTGCTGCATCTTGTGCAGGTCGGCTTTGAAATCCTCTCGTGCCCGGTAAAATTCGTTGCGGTATTCCGATTCACCTAAAATAAGGTAGCTATGAATATTGGCAAGCATTTTGAGCAAATTTGCCTCGGCACTCGCCGAGGTCAGCGCAGTGGGGGCGCGAAGTTGGTTGGTACGGTTGATACTGCGAATAGCCTTTGAACTGCTGAGAAAGCCCAAACTGATGACAAAGAGGGTTAAAGTCACAAGAATACCAAATCCAATGGTGAGTCTGCGCCGTATTGGTATATCTTGCAAAAATTTGCGACTGATAAACCCGGCAAATCTATGCAAAAGCGAGTTTTGATTTGGCGTATGAGATGCTGTTGTGGTATCAAGAGGATTGGTCATCGTTTAGTCTCCTTACCTACTGAGTTGGGCTAGACCTCTAGGGTATCCTTAGAGATTCTCCGTTGCGAAGGTAGAAAAACTCAGTTCATTGAATCTATTCCAGGTGAAAATCTGCCGGCGAAACTCTTTCCAGGGTTCATAGATTTCTTTAAAGGACGGGTTTGTTTTAGCGGTCTCTTCATACAAGGTAAATGCCGCCTCTTTCGCTGCTGAGAGGATTTCCTCACTGTAGGAACGAAGCTGCGTACCGCTGGCGACGAGTTCTACCAGAGCTTGTTGGTTTTTGACCTCATACTGCGAGAGCATAGAAATATGGGCTTGATAGGATGCTGTCTTAAAGATTTTTTGGTAGAGCGGGGGGAGCGCATCCCACGCCTGCCTATTGACCAAAACATCAAGGGTAGACCCCGGCTCCCACCACCCAGGATAGTAGTAGTAGTCGGCTACGTGGTTTAGCCCAAGTTTCTGGTCATCATACGGGCCAATCCATTCGGCAGCATCTATGTCGCCACTCTCTAGGGCTTGGTGTATCTCGCTGCTTGGGATAACGACTGTCTCTACGCCAAGCTGCTGCATGACCCACCCGCCTAGCCCCGGTATACGAAAGCGCAGTTGTTGCAATTCTGCTAGGCTAACAATTTCTTCACGCATCCAACCGCCCATCTGCGTCCCCGTGCCGCCACATGGGAAGCTCATCATGTTGAAGTCTGCATAGACCTTTTGTATGGCTTCCATCCCCCCACCATAGTAGAGCCATGTGTTTTGCTGCTGCGGGGTCAACCCAAAAGGCAGCCCCGTGGATATACCCAGGGATTCATTGTAGTCTACAAAATAGAACGAAGCGGTATGCCCACTTTCTACTACCCCGTCCTTTACCGCATCTAGCACCTCAAGGGCTTGGGCTACCTCGCCTGCGGTAAACACCGTTATGCGAAACTGATTGTTGGTCATAGCCGCCACCCGCTCGGCTAAGACCCGCGGACCACCGAGCATCACATCTAACGTCTCGGGCCAACTGGTGGTCATACGCCATTCTACTGCAGGAAAGGTCTCGTTGTTCAAGGGTATTTGTGTTGGCATATGTTGTGCCAAAGCTGTTTCTGCTGCTAGTGCTGCTGTTCCCCCAACAACGGCTGCCCCCGCGCCCCGCAAAAACTGTCGTCTATCTAGCTTGGTCATAGCTCTATGCTCCTAAAATACGTTCTTTGTAACAAACGTTGCATAACTGAGTTCGTTAAAGCGATTCCATTGGTAGATATTGCGGCGAAACTTACTCCAAGACTCAAACACCTTGTGAAATAGCTCATTTTGTTCGGATTGTTCTGCATAGTAAGCAAAGGCAGCATCTTTTGCTGCCAACAAGATGTCCTCGCTATACACTCGAAGCTCTGTCCCTCCTGCTACAAGCCGTGCCAATGCCGCTTGGTTTACCACTTCATAGTGGGCTAGGACGGAGATGTTTATCTCATAGGATACCGTTCGGAGTATCTCCTGGTAGACAGTTGGCAGGGCTTCCCAGGCTTGTTGATTGATGAGCAAATCGCAGGTTGTACCGGGTTCCCACCAGCCGGGGTAGTAGTAGTAGGGTGCGACCTCTTGCAGCCCAAGTTTTTCATCATCGTGGGGACCGACCCACTCTGCAGCATCTATCTGGTCGTTCTCCAGTGCTGCATAAATCTCTGTGCTTGGCACAACAATAGGTTCTACCCCAAGCTGTTGCATAATCTTGCCGCCAAGCCCTGGTATACGAAACCGTAAGCCATTGAGATCATCCAATGTGGTAATTTCCCGTTTAATCCACCCACCCATCTGAGTACCCGTATTACCCGCAGGAAAATGTATGATGCCAAATTCGCCAAAGAGTTCTTGGAGCACTTCCATACCGCCACCGTGATAGAGCCAAGCATTTTGTTGTTGCGCTGTTAAGCCAAAGGGTATTCCTGTAGAGAAGCTCAGGGCTTCTTGCTTGTCAATAAAGTAAAACGACACCGTGTGGGCAGCCTCTACTGTGCCATCCTGCACCGCGTCAAAGGTATCTAAGACTGTAACGATTTCTCCTGCTGGTGCTACGGTAATCTTGAATTGCCCATTGGTTAATTCTGCTACCCGGCTGGCTATCTGTTGCGTTGCTCCAAAAATCACGTCGAGCGTCTCTGTCCAACTTGCTGCTATACGCCATGCTACAGCGGGGAGTCCCTCATGAGATTGCTGTTGGGAGTTGGGTTCATCTTGGTTTGGTGGCGGGGTGGCGCAGCTGGTCAGGGCTGCGCCTGTTGCCAGTGTGCCCGCTCCTACCCCCCGCAAAAACGATCTTCTGTTCATTGCAATACCGCCTTTTGTCTATTCGGTTATCATACGTTGACCCATAGGTTGCTACGGACACTCACAGCCAATACCATCGTCATCAGTATCAAACCCATGCGGGTCTCCAAAGGGAGCCACCTCAAACCCACAATCTGGAAGCACATCTTCACAGGTGAGGACGGGTGGCGGTGAGGGAATACACGCCCCGGTATAGGAAGGATCACAGTCTTCTTCAGCTTCTTCATCTGCTGTGTCGCTGTCATCGGTCATGTCCTCATCGGTCATGCTGTCATCGGTCATGTCGTCATCGGTCATGTCATCACTGGTCGGGTCGTCATCGGTCATGTCGTCATCGGTCATGTCGTCATCGGTCATGTCATCGCTGGTCGGGTCGTCATCGCTGGTCGGGTCGTCATCATCATCAGACAGCATATCTGGTGTAGCAGTGGGAGCTTGGGGGACTGGTACTGATGGGCGCGAAAGCAACACGCTATGCACCCAGCCGGTGGTGTCTGGTTCCACCCGATTGTCCGCACAATCCTCGGCAGTGTCATACACCCGCACCTCGTACCATTCGCCGTCCTGTTGCAAAAACTCTACCTCGTCATCTGTGCATACTGCCCCAAGTATCGTATCGGGAGCGATGCGGGGTTCCTCACGGAAATTGCCGTTGCCCGTAACGTAGCCGGTGGAAGCATTCGGGTCTGGAGCAAAGGCACTTGGTTCATCATCACCAGCATTATCGGCATCTTCATCACTAGCAGCAACAGGAGCAGGGGAGTCATCCTCAACCTCTGCCAACAAGATGGTGCTTATCCAACCCTCATCACCGGTAGCAACATGGTTGTCCACACAGGCAGCGGCGGTGCGGGAGATGCGTACCCGTTGCCAGACCATATCATCAACAATTTGCTCTTCCATTGCCGATACTTCGTCACCGGGGCAAACCTGCCCAATGATCGTATCGGGGGCTATGCGGGGTTCAGAGCGAAAGTTGCCGCCATTGGCAACGACTGTTTTTGATGCAGGGGGAGGGACGCGCTGCCAGTTTGGGGAGCTGTCTTCTCTATCGCTAAAGGTCAATTGCTCACGCCCGGAGCCATCGGCGTTCATGAGGTACAGGTCGGTAAATTCGCCATTGTAATCGGCAAAGACAATCAATTCCCCATCAGGCGACCAGTCGGGGGATGAGCCGCGCACCTCTTTGGGCATCAGTCGTTCTTGCTGCGAGCCATCGGCGTTCATGACATAGATGCTATTGCCGCCATCACGGGTGGATGTGAAGGCGATTTTGCTGCCATCCGGCGACCATGCCGGTTGCGTATCGCCGGCGGCGTTGGATGTGCGGTTGTCCTCGCCGCTGCCGTCTGCCAACATGACGTAGATGTCGGTGTTGTCGTTGCGATAGGAGGAGAAGGCAATTAGCCCACCGTCTGGCGACCATGCCGGGGAGCTATCGGTTACATCATTTGTGGTCAAGCGGGTTTGCTCTGTGCCATCAGCGTTCATCGTGTAGATTTCGTAGTTGCCATCGCGGTCTGAGCTAAAGGCGATTTTGCTGCCATCCGGCGACCACGTAGGCGAACTATCGCTGCCCTCGTTGTCGGTTAGGCGTGTTTGGTTGGTGCCATTGGCGTTCATGACATAGATTTCGTAGTTGCCATCGCGGTCTGAGCTAAAGGCAATTTTGCTGCCATCCGGCGACCATGCGGGTGAGCGGTCATTGGCTTCGTTGTCGGTGATTTGCTTTTTCACCGAGCCATCCGGTGTGATGAGCCAAAGTTCCTCGTCTCCCTCATCTTCACCCTCACCCTCATCAGTAGCAACAAAGACTATCTGCTCTTCGTCACGGTCTGCCACATCTACATCAGCCAACAAGATAGGCACTTCGTCATCGGCACCCTGGGGGCTATCGGACGGGTCAGCTTGGGACGAATCATCGGTATTATCAAACGGTTCTGGTGGGGGGTCTTGTCGCAACACCCACGCGAAGGGGTCGTCTGGAATAGCTGTCATCTCCATAGCGGGGGCATCACCCATATCTGGAGTTGGTTCTGCTGTATCTTCTTCATTTGCAGTATCATCATCACCAAAGATAAGCGACCCGATTTCTGGCACAGAAGGAACATCCAATCCGTCATCGCCAGTATCTTCAGCACCATCATCAGTGGTTTCTTCGTCAGTATCGGCAGTAGTGTCGGTAGTTTCCTCATTGGTGGATTCTGGCGTGGGAGCAGTAGCCGCAGTCGGTTGCTGCTGATTATCGGTGGGGGTGTCTTCGCTAGACTGCCCCGGCAAGCTACACGCTGCCAGGAGCAAGAGGAGTAGCAACACCCAACCGGACTTTGCCCATCGCTTCAAGTTCAATAGCATTTTTTGTCCTCCCTAAACCTTATAAGTGGTAAATGCATTCTACCATATGCCTGTCTGGTCCACATAGCACAACACAACCTTTTGGTATTAGTTGTATAATTAGGTCCTAGTATACCATTAGAACATGGCAAGATGTGGGGAAATAAACGCAAAGGGGAAGCAGGATGAAAGAACAACTGGCACATTTGCATAACCGCACCAATACCCTGGCAGAGAAACTCTCTGCCCTTTCTACGCTGGCAAATCAGGTAACAGATATGCTCAAGGTGGCGACAGGGGAAGAACAGCAGGTTCTTGCCGTCAATGTAGATGAGGATGGGGACTTTGTGTGTACGTTGGATGGGGAGACCATAACCTTGCTTAATCCGCATGATGTTGTGACGTTGGCGGGGTGGCTTGATGCCACGGTGCAGAGTGCTACCCCGCAAGTGGAGCAGGAACTCAAAGATGCAGGGTACGAGAGCGACCTATGACTGAACACATCCCTACTGAGCTAGAGCTTGCCGAGGAAGCTCTCAAGCAAGCGCGGCGAAATGGCGATATGGCGGGGGTCAACAAGGCGAACCAGCGTATCCAGGAGATACGGGCGCGTATTGCTAAGACCCGTACTCACCTAACACAGATGGCTGGCGAACGTATCCATTTAATTGAGATGGTAGACCAAGCCCGTATCCAACTTCGCCGCTACGAGCGCAACCTTGATGACCATAACCGCATGATGGATGAGCTGCGTAAGGAGATACGGCGGCTTGGGGGCAGTTCGTTTTCGCTCAACTATACTCTCACCCCAGACGATAGCCCCCCGGAGTAAGGCGGTTCTTATGGGGAGAATACCGGTTAGGCGATGGGGGCTGCCCGGCGAGCCGTTGCATGCAACGGCTCCACAACCTACTGTCCCCGAAAGTCGGGCAAACATCCTTCACCTTTGCGGGTAACATAGAAACATAAGGAAAATCTAACAAAGCTATAACGCTACCATATTGCAAGAGTACGCCACTTGCGGTACAATAGAAGCAGAGAAAATACATCTTTTTTTGAAAGGGGAAATGGTCTATGCCAACGTATGTCTATGCTTGTGATAGCTGTGGTGTCCAGTTTGAAAAATTCCAGAGCTTCAAGGAAGCACCACTCCAGAACTGTCCTGAGTGTAGTAAAGATACGGTTCGGCGCGTATTTCAGCCGGTAGGTATTGTCTTTAAGGGTTCCGGGTGGTATATTACGGATAGTCGCGGCAACAACAATGCGACATTGAATACAGCAACGAACACCAACAGCACAGCCGAGAGTACAAGTGAAACTCCAACAAGTTCAACTGAAAGCACAACAAGCGAGAGCAGTACAGCAAGTACGAGCGAAGGTACATCGAGCAGTACCAGTACAGCAAGTACGAGTACGAGCACAACGAGTACCAGCGATAGTACGGCGTAACTTTTCTTTTCTTTTTTGGTCTTCGCAATGGCAATGGCGAGTCAACAGTATGTTGTCCGCCATTTTTCTTTTTGATTCCCCTGTATTCTCTCCTGTACGCTCCCCTGTACGCTCCCCTGTACGCTACTCCTTTCTGCGCCTGCCCATCTGCACCTGTCGCCAGGGGTGCTGTCGCTCCTAAACAGTACCCCGTCTTTTGATGATGTGATCATCTATGATCATAAAGGTAGTCGTTGGCAGGTTTTTTTCCATATGATATGAAAGGAGTTGAGCATGGCTCTTTCACGAGCACTCAAAATACTACGCGATGACATTCGCGCTATCTTCATCAATGACCCTGCTGCCCGCAATATGGCAGAGGTTGTTCTCTATCAAGGACTACACGCTATTCTGTTGCACCGCATCGCCCATGCGTTGTGGAAGCGCAATAGGACTTTTATCCCCCGGCTTATCTCGCAACTCAACCGCTTTATTACTGGTATAGAAATACACCCCGGCGCACAAATAGGGCGCGGCTTTTGCATAGATCATGGTATGGGCGTGGTTATAGGCGAAACTACCGTTATTGGGAACTATGTCATGCTCTACCAGGGGGTTACGCTTGGCGGGACGGGCAAGCAGTGCGGCAAGCGTCACCCCACGCTTGAAGACTACGCGGTTATTGGTGTGGGGGCTTCGGTGCTAGGCGATATTACTATCGGCACTGGCGCAAAGGTCGGCGGGGGAGCGGTGGTGATTAAGGATGTCCCCCCCCACTCTACCGCGGTGGGGGTACCTGCTCGCGTAGTAGCCACGCGAGACCCAACAACTGGCGAGACGCGACGGGTTGAGTATTTGCCCGACCCGGAAGGGGCAATGCTTCGCAGCTTGCATGATAAAATACTAGAACTTGAATCGCGGGTACAAGAGGTTGAAGAGAGCACAAATCACCACGAACAAGCCCACCATGTGAAGCTCTCGGAAAGCCTCTGGGCTATTCTGGACGAAAACGGCTCTGTGACCGCCTACCGGAGTTTTGAAGAAGAGTATATATCAGGATCAGGTATCTAAAAGAGCGGGATACTCATAGCAAAGATACACAATCACAGGAGTATAGCCCTTTCACCCTCTCCCCCTGCCCCCTCTCCCATTTCAGGGCGAGGGGGAGTTGCCACAGACTCCCTTCCCCCCGTGGTGGGGGAAGAGTGAGGGGATGGGGGCAATTGGAACTTTGCTATGACCCTATACTAAAGAGAGGAGAGATTATCTCATGGCTATACAGCTTTACAATACGCTTTCGCGCAAGGTAGAACCCCTCGAAACGTTGGAGCCGGGACTACTACGTATGTATGTATGCGGCGTAACGGTCTATGATGATGCCCATATTGGTCACGCGATGTCTGCGATCATCTTTGATATTATCCGCCGCTACTGCGAATGGCGCGGACTTGAGGTGCAGCATGTGGTCAATTTTACTGACGTAGACGACAAGATTATTGAACGTGCCAATGATAAGGGACAAGAGCCACTAGCCCTAGCAGAAGGCTATATCCATGACTTTATGCAGCAGCTTGAAGCCCTCAATGTGCTACCAGCAACAGCTTATCCCCGTGCGACAGAAACGATGAGCGAGATTATCAGCTTTATTGAGCAGCTTGTTGAGAAGGGGCACGCCTATGAATCCAACGGTGATGTCTACTTTCGCGTTGCCAGTTTCCCGGAATATGGCAAGCTATCGGGGCGCAGCTTGGATGATATGCTAACCGGTACCCGTGTAGATATTGCCGACAATAAGCAGTCTACCGTTGACTTTGCGCTGTGGAAGGCGGCAAAACCAGAGGAACCTTACTGGGATAGTCCGTGGGGGCGGGGGCGACCCGGCTGGCATATTGAGTGCAGTGCAATGAACCTCAAGCACTTGGGAGAGCAAATAGACATCCACGGCGGCGGGAATGATCTCGTGTTTCCCCATCATGAGAATGAAATAGCCCAGAGTGAGGGGCTGACCGGCAAGTCATTTGCTCGCTATTGGATACACAATGGTATGCTGCAATACGTCAATCCGAAGACGGGACAGGTAGAGAAGATGTCCAAGAGCTTGGGGAATCTGGTGCCTATTCGCACCTTCCTAGAACAGCATGACGCTGATGTCTTTCGGCTCATTGTGCTAAATAGCCACTACCGTAGCCCCCTAACCTACAATGAAGAGATTGTCGCAGAAAATGAACGCAAGCTAGAACGACTACGCGGGGCGTTGCTGCCTGCCACCGGCGATATGACCAGCGGTGAGGCGGCGGAGACCTTGACCAGCACTGCCAGCAGGGTGCGGGAGCGGTTTGTGGCGGCGATGGATAGTGACTTTTCTACAACAAGCGCACTGGCAGCATTGTTTGATCTAGTACGGGCTATCAATACGGCGCGTGATGCGGGGGTTGGGGGGGAGCCATTCACCACTGCCCAGGAGACCTTGCAAGAATTAGCAGGGGTTGTTGGGCTACGGCTTGCCCCGGCGAGCAGCAAAGCACACGAAGCGGGACCGTTCATTGACCTGCTGCTCGATATACGCCAGGAACTTCGTAAGGCAAAGCAATTTGCGCTATCAGACAAGATACGTGATACGTTGCAAGCATTGGGTGTGACGATAGAGGACACTCCCCAGGGGGCAAGGTGGCATTGGTGAATGAACCCAAACCAACACAGTGGCTTGAACTGAGCGTAGCCGTAGACCAAGAGGCGGTGGAGTCGGTGTCTGAACTATTTGCCCGCTATGGCTACCAGGGGGGCGTAGTGGTTGAGCCAGCGTGGGAGCCAACCAAAGAGGGGGATGGGTGGATTGGGTCGCTTGCGCCGGGCGAGGAGCCACCGCCTGCTTATGTGTTTGACTCTTCCCGCCCGGTGACGTTGCGAACCTACCTGCCGCTTGATGCCCAAGCAACAGAGACCCGCCAATACATTGAGCAAGCATTGTGGCATTTGGGGCGGCTGCGTCCAGTTGGGCAACTTCAGGTGCAAACGTTGGATGAGGCAGACTGGGCAAACGCTTGGAAAGCGCATTACACCGTGCAACGTATCGGTGAGCGCGTGGTGATTGTCCCTTCCTGGCTTGCATATACACCAGAGACGGGAGACATCGTGCTCAACCTAGACCCCGGTATGGCGTTTGGCACGGGGCTACACCCCACAACGCAATTGTGTTTGCGCTTGCTTGAAACGCATAGGCACCCCCATATGCGGGTGCTTGATGTGGGGACGGGTAGCGGTATTCTGGCAATTGCGGCAGCAAAGATGGGTGCGGCAGTTGTGGATGCGATAGATAATGATCCTATCGCGGTACAGGCGGCACAGGAGAATGTAGACCGCAACCAGTGTGGTACTAGGGTGCAGGTGATGGATGGCAGCTTGGGGACGGGGCAGTCGGTGGATTCTGCGCCCGGCTATCATATCGTTGTTGCCAATCTCATTTCGCATGTACTGCTTGGTTTGGCAGAGAATCTGGCAACAGCGATGCGCCCCGATGGTCTGCTTATCACCAGCGGCATCATTCTGGAACACGAGGATGAGGTGGCGTTGGCGTTGGCTGCTGCTGGACTGCATTTACGCCAGCGGCAACGTGTGGGTGACTGGGTGGCGTTGGTGCATCAGTTTAGTCAAGGGTAGTACCGGTGTCACCCGCTCCCCCTATCCTCTAGTCCTCGTTCCTATGCCCGGTGGTAGAGCCGTAGCATGCTACGGCTCGCCGGGCAGCCCCTATCCCCTGCCCCCACCACACGGGGGCTAACGTTGTCCAGATAGCTTGATTATCTGCTATAATGAACGCGAGCGCGTAAACGGGAACAACTAGCATGGAGCTACTCTATGAACCCAGAACAACAGGCTAATCTCGTCAAAGCCCTCGCCGCAGGGGGCTTGGTTGTCGTTGGCACATGCGCGGGTGTATCTGCCCCCGCCCTCATTGGCGTTGCCCTTGCCCAAGCCGCCGCGGGCGTGGTAGCAGGTATTGGTGGCGATATTATCTCGTCCCTTGCGGAGCACGGCTTGCAAGTACGCGCCGACAACCGCTTCAAAAACGAGCACGAGTTAAACCACGATCTGTCAACGGCATTGATACGCGCTTTTGAAGAGAGCTTCATCCAACTGGAGCAGGATTGGGAAACCATGACCAACTATCGCAAACTGCGCGGCGATGAGCGCAAAAAGGTACAACAATCGTTGGAGTTATTGCACCGCTTGCGTGATGATGCTGCCACACTGTTTGAAAAACCCGCTTTTCTTGCCTCGCTGTTGGAAAACGACAGTATAATGCAGATGAGCTTGCACTACCAAAACGCGCCCACGTCTGATGCCCCCGCCCTACCCCAATGTAAACCGCAGCTTGACGCACAACACGCCGCCATATGCGACATCGATGCGACCCTGTTTGCCTACCTGCACACCGATGAGAAGCTCTACGAGTTTGTGAAACAACGTCTGGTTGGGCAGTGGGTAGAACGGTTTGTCGAGATACTCAAGGGGTCAGACGATGTGGGCACCCGTGCGTGGCGAGCCTACGAAATGATCTGCCAACAAAACATTATGGATGCGGTGGTACAGAGCAATATTGCCCTCAATGCGGTGCAAAACGACATCGCCGAACTCCGCCAGTGGCTTGACGAGCGCATCGCTACCCTGTCCCAAGACCAACCGCTAGGACAACCGCTAGACCGTCCAGGGCTGGACGCATTGCTCAACGATCTGCCAAATATTGTGAATAGATTGGATAGCATTAGCGATTCACTGCGCCTTGTGAGTGAGGATATGCATGCCATGCGGCAGGAAATGCAAATTATCAAGGAGACGTTGACAACGGGGCAGGTTGTCGAAATGCCCATCCCCACCTGCCCGCCGCCCGCCGATAAGATTTTCGTGGGACGTGATGCGTTCGTGGCGATGCTGCATGCCCATTTAACTGCACCAAATAACGACCCCACCACCACCGCCGCGCCCCTTGCCCTCACCGCCATACGCGGCTTGCCTGGCGTGGGCAAAACCACGCTCCTGCGCGTACTTGGCACCCACCCCACGACGCTTGCCCACTTTCGCGGCGGCGTACTCTATGCTGAACTGGGACACACCCCCGATGTGATAACGTTGTTGCAAGCATGGCTCCAGGCGATTGGCGAGCCAAACCCAGGCAGCGATAACCCCGATCTGTTGGCAACCATGGTGCGCTCGCGGTTGCAGCAGCGCAATTTGCCTACCTTGCTCATCATTGACGATGTGTGGGAGAGTAGCATGCCCACGGCGATGGCATTGCAACGGTGCGCCGCGCCCAATTGCCGCCTACTGGCAAGTAGCCGTAGCCCCGACACCGCCCGCGCCCTTGCGGACGATGAGCCGTTGGTGTTGGATGTGTTGTCGCCAACGCATGCGCTGGATATGCTGCGCCAACACGCGCCGCAGGTGGTGCGCGAGGATGAGCACGGTGCGGCAACTCTAGCGCAGGCGTTGGGCTATCTGCCGCTGGCACTCAAGTTGGCGGGGGCGTTGCTCCAGCGCGAACGGTTGCGAAGCACGACCCCCTGCGCCACGGTGCAAGCGCAATGGCAACAACGCATCTACGCAGTACAAGGGCACGAACCGCGCCCTGGTCTGCCCAACACCGACACAACCTCATTGCATGCGATAATCGCCCTTTCGTATGCTGCGCTGCCCGACGAACAAACGCGCACGATAGCACGGGCGTTGACGGTCTTTGGGGCGTTGCCCGATGATTACGATTGGGAGGCGATAATCGCGGTGCTAAAAGAGACCACAATAGCCCCTGATGAGGAACCACTCTTTGAAGCGGTTGCGCTGTTGGTGGGCAACGGCTTACTGGAGTTTCACGACACGCGCCGCCGCTACCATATGCACCAAACGATACATGGCTTTCTAGTGCAAGCTATACCCCCAGACGAAGCTACACTGCATTTTTTGATACAGTTGTACCACGCCCGCCACTACGCCGACCTGATGGAGCGGTGCAACAAGGAAGTGAAGCAACGGGACACGATAGATGCGGCACTGGCAACGCTTGACCGCGAGATAGCGCAGATGGAGCGTGGGCAAGGTTATGCCCAAGCGATAGCCGCGCATGCAACAACGCGCACTGAAGGCGACAGGCTACTGATTGGTTATGGCTATAGGTGTGCAGAATATTTCAACCTGCGTGCCCGTTACACACAGTGGGAAGCGTGGAGCCATGCGGCGTTGGATGCGGCACGTCGCCAACAGCGCGAGTATGCCGAATCGGCGATGCTCACCTGTCTGGGGATTGTGTACCGTAGACAGGGCAAGTACGCGGACGCGATAGATATGTACCAGCAGAGTTTGGCAATCAAGCGGCGCATCGGCGATGTCGCGGGCGAGGCAACCGCCCTCGGCAATCTGGGGATTGTGTACGCTAACCAGGGCAAGTCCGCGGACGCGGAGGCGATTTACCAGCAGAGTTTGGAGATAGCGCGGCGCATCGGCGATGTCGCGGGCGAGGCACGACACCTCGGCAATCTGGGGATTGTGTACCGTAGACAGGGCAAGTACGCGGACGCGATAGATATGTACCAGCAGAGTTTGGAGATAGCGCGGCGCATCGGCGATGTCGCGGGCGAGTCACGACACCTCGGCAATCTGGGGATTGTGTACCGTAGCCAGGGCAAGTACGCGGACGCGGAGGCGATGTACCAGCAGAGTTTAGAGATAGCACGGCGCATCGGCAATGTCGCGGGCGAGGCAACCCAACTTGGCAATCTGGGGATTGTGTACCGTAGCCAGGGCAAGTACGCGGAGGCGGAGGCGATGTACCAACAGAGTTTGGAGATAGAACGACGCATCGGCAATGTCGCGGGCGAGGCAACAGACCTCGGCAATCTGGGTGAATTATACACGGCACAAGGGAAATATGCTGAAGCAGAAACGATGCTCACCCAGAGCCTAGAGATATGTCAACGTATTGGTAATGTCTCTGTAGAAGCAATAGTGTACTACAACTTCGGCTTGCTCTACGAAAAGCAAGGGCAGCTAGAAACCGCCATGCCCTATTTTGTGCAGGCGGCGGAGATAGCCGAGCGCATCGGCATGGGCAAGGCAAGCGAATACCGCGCCAAGCTGGATGAGTTGCGGGGGGAGTAGGGCAACCCCCATCCCCTGCCCCGCGTCCCACCGAGGGGAGAAGGGGGTATTGTTCCCCCCATCCCCTGCCCCGCGTCCCACCGAGGGGAGAAGGGGGTATTGTTCCCCCCATCCC
>CAYPHM010000019.1:23005-46752 GCA_964410555.1 uncultured Chloroflexaceae bacterium
TGTCCCTGTCCCTGTCCCTGTCCCTGTCCTTGTCCTTGTCCCTGTCCCTGTCCCTGTCCCTGTCCTTGCCCCTGTCCCTGTCCCTGTCCTTGCCCCTGTCCCATGCCCTGTCCATGCCCTTCACCAAAGCCTCGTTCTGCTAGAGAAGAGCCTCTAGGATCATCTACCATTGGTGCGGTAGGCTCCCAAGCACGGATATAGTCAACCAAAGCGGCTATCTCTTTGCGGTTTAGGTGTTGCCCAAAGGACGGCATCGCAGAATCGAATCGCCACCCGCCAGAAATGATGGTATCGCGTATCCAGGCATCATCAAAGCGGGTAAGAAACTGCTGACTATTGAGCGCAGGTCCAATACCGCCCATTCCCGTTTCGCCATGACAGGAAGAGCAATTGGTCGTGAAGAGGTCTGCCCCAAGCTGCATCACTGCCTCGGTATCGTTCATATCAACCGTTGGGGTGGGTTGGCGTTCAGGAGCACTCTCTGCCATCTGCTCATCCTCGCCCTGCTGAAGGTACTCTACCATACCGTCTATCTGTTCCTCGCTCAACACCCGTCCCCATCCTGCCATAGCCGTACCCGGTACGCCATTGGCAATGGTCTGCGCGAGTTCGCCACGATCACGGTTTTGGACATCCTGTGTATGCAATGCCGGGGCAATCGTTGATCCTTCCATACTTCTGCCGTGGCAAGCCACACAATAGGTCGCATAGATGTCTGAGGCAGTCGTTGGGGAGTCTTTGACATCTGCTGCTACCGTTTCGCCCTCGGTTTCATCTGCTGCTGGTGCGGGAGCATCACCCGTGCTCTCGGTTTCAGTGGGAGATTCTTCAGTGGTCGTTGAGTCGTCTGTGGTCGTTGAGTCGTCTGTAGTCATCTCGGTTTCCGTTTGAGTATCGGTGTCGGTGTCGTTTGCTGAATTGGTTTGTTGCTGCTCGGCGGCAGGCTGCTGCATTTGTGGGGTGTTTTGCCCACAACCGGTTACTAGCACACCGATAGCTAGTACCAAAACGAAAAACAACCCCATTCGCATCATTCGCATCATTCGCATCATTTGATTCATTGTTCATGCTCCTAATATTGTTTCAAGTTAATTGTTCATAAGTATACCTCGCACTCAATATCTTGGGAAGACGGTTCATAGCGTTGGAGATGGTAGTGTTCTCCAAGTTGAGTAGGCAGAGTCTTCTTGTTGGTTTGCATCCGCAAGAAAGCCTCAACGACCTGCGGGTCAAAGTGGCTCCCCGATTGCTTTTGAATATGGGCAGTGACTTGTTCAGGAGTCCACGCTTTCCGGTAGGGACGGTCTGAAGAGAGGGCATCCCACACGTCTACTATGGCAAAGATACGTGCAGCTAGGGGTATCTCCTCCCCCTTCAAGCCACGCGGATACCCCGTGCCATCCCATCGTTCGTGGTGACAGTAGGGGATGTCCAGCGATGGGCGGAGGTAGGCGATGGGGGCTATCATCGTATAGGCATACTCTGGGTGCTTCCGCATAATTGCCAATTCCTCATCATCAAGCGGTCCAGGCTTGTGCAGGATAGCATCTGGTATGCCTATCTTGCCTATATCGTGCAGCAGTGCGCCACGGCGAATATGCACCAATTCAGCCCCACTTATGCCCATTTCTTGGGCAAGCTGTATGGTCATCGTGGTAACGCGCTGTGAGTGGCCTTCAGTCTCATGGTCGCGCAGGTCCAGTGCTCGCGCCCATCCTTCCAGGGTTGCATCATAGGCAATATTGAGCGCATCCCTAGAGCGTTGGATGTCTTGAAGCAGTTGGATATTGTCTATGGCAATGGCGGTATGGGCAGCTAAGGCTTCAAGAAACTGGGACCATTCGGGATCGGGATCGAGTGGCGAGCGGTGAAAGAATTGCAATACCCCTTTGACCTCACCCCTGGCAATAAGCGGCACGGCGTAGGTCTTTGGAAAGGGCTTGCTAAGGCGGGAAAAGAGCGCATAATCTGGCTCAGTTTGCCATGTCCCATCTTCATTGCGTTGTAGGCTAACAATACGCCGCTCCAACACCGCCCGCCCGGCTTGTCCCTCACCTAGCCGATAGGTTATCCCCTGCATAGCATAGCCATCCTCTCCCCGCCCGGCAGCATAAGAAAGCGTTTGTAGATGACGATTGTAGAGCAAGATAACCACACCATCTACGGGCAGGTGGGTAAGGGCTTGATCCAAAAAGACCTTGAGCATGGAGGAGAGATCAAGGGTTGTACTGATTGCCATATCTATCGCGTGTAGGGCGGTGAGCTCGTGTAGGTGATGCTCTATCTGTTCATACAGCGAAGCCCGATGAATAGCCGCTGCTGCAATGTCGGCAATAGCCGTGAGGATACGCAGTTCAGTATTGTCGAGCTTGCTTTGACGACTGATACAGATCATCCCGATGGTATGCCCATTGGCAATGAGCGGTGCGCCGCCTATTGCGGGGGGGATGAAGATCAGCGGGCAGTAGGCTTGCTGCTCGGTAAAGAGTTGCGATTGTTGGAAGCGTAGCCCGGACATAGAAGCCCATTTGCCACGGGCTTTCTCCAAGATGACCCCGTTACTACTTGGGACCATCATGAGTAAAGCAACTTCTGCTGCTTGTACAAGTGAAGAGGTTTGCTCGACAATCGTTTCAATGATATGTTGGCGGGAGGAGACATCACGCAAGGAGGATGTAACGGTCACAATGGCTTTGAGTTCACGTTCATACCGTTTGCGCTGCGTGACATCACGCACAACAGCACAGACCACCGGGTCGTCACTTTCGGTAATGAGCATCGAGCTAACTTCTACTTCTATAGGGGTTCCATCCTTTTGGCGATAGGTACGCTCACCCGAAAATCGCTGGTTTTGGGTAATAACCTGATTCAGCAAATTGGCAATGTTGGTGGGGGGGTGGGCGACAATATCATAGACCGTTTGCGTAGCCAATTCTGCGGCAGTATAGCCAAGCAACTCTTGGAAGGCTCTATTGGAATCGGTAATGTGCATGGTTTTGGGGTCTAGGAGAAAGATACCCTCTGCTGCTTGCTCTACGACAGCCCGGTAGCGAGCTTCGCTTTCCCGCTGTTTTTCCTGGGTATGCTCTAGGTCATCGAGCATGTGGTTTATATCTTCTGCTAGACCGGCGAGTTCGTCTTGTCCTTGCGTATGCACCCGCACCGCGAGATCGCCGGTAGTGCCAATAGTAGCAACATTGGCACTCAGCCTTGCCAACCGCACCAAA
Source organism: uncultured Chloroflexaceae bacterium (assembly GCA_964410555.1). GTDB lineage: Bacteria > Chloroflexota > Chloroflexia > Chloroflexales > Chloroflexaceae > JAAUSY01. Next base: position 26,233 of record CAYPHM010000019.1, read on the forward strand.
ACGAGTTTATCAAAAAAGAGCACGATAACGACACAAAAGATAATCCCCATAATCGTTAGGGCAAGGAGAAGCGAGTAGAGCGTTACCTTGCCCTGAAGGTAGAAATCGCGCTGGTTGGCAACCCGCACCATCAACAAGGGGTTGTGTTGGAGGTCTGGCAGCATTGTATAGCCAACAATAGCATAGTCACTCAAGGATTGAGTGACAATAGGCATATCATCCGACAAGAGGGTAAGGGCATGTTGGGTGTCGGTGAGGGTCTCAATAGCCGGTTCCGTCAGCACAGTAGCGTGGAGGTAAGTTTGTTCGTTCAGGTAGTTGATGCGGACTTGGTTGAGCACCCGGCCTATGATGAGTGTACCACGGGCAGGGCCTTCGCGGTGGCTCGTAACGATAGGGTGTGCGGTGATCAATACCGGCTCATTGTCAAGCAGGATAAACCCCGATTTGCCCTGGTAGCCATCAAAGTCTAGTAGCGTGTCATTGACTGCCAGGTAGTTGACCAAATCTTCAACCAAAACTGGGGATGGCTCGCCACTCACTAGGTCTAGGGTCTGGCTAAAGACGATTTTCTCATCGGTATTGAGAAATACCATAAAGTTGATTTGCAATTGTTCAAGGGTTGTGCTGTTGAGATTGTGCTTTTTGTAGGTATCGTTGGAGTCTTGGATGAACCGGTAGGTATCATCCCACACTGCCCAATCGCCAACTGTGATGCTGATTTCTTCTAGCTCATCATAGATCGCATCAACAAACCGCTCAACATCCTGTTGAGTATGGGTTTCTTCGAGCAGGGTAAGGCTGTCGAGCAGGATAAACGACATGACGGCATACACTACCAACATAAGCATAATGATGATAGCAATGAGCGTCAGGAGCGTTTTTTTTCGTAAGGTCATGCTTGTCCACATGGTCGGAGTCCTTGAACATTGGTTACAGGTTTATTTGGAGATGTGGACAAGAGAAGCAAAATTCTGCGAGTGTTCTTGTCTTGTCTCGTACCTAAATGGTATGGTATGAATATTGTACAACGTTTGTGGGGTTTAGCAAAGAGCATGGGGAATGTGAGTGGATTACAGGGATAGGTTAGTAGAGCCGTTGCATGCAACGGCTCACCGGGCAACTCCCCTCCCCACCCCTTCGGTCAGCCCCCATCCCCTAACCCTTCCCCCCTGGGGGAGCAGGGGAGGTGCGACTCCCCCTCGCCCTGGAATGGGAGCGGGGGCAGGGGGGAGAGGAGAATAAAAAGGTGTCCTTTGCCCGACAGACCTGCCCTGCATACTCCCCAACTTGAACGCCATTGTATTCAGTGGTACTATACTCCTAAGAACAACCAAGCCAACCACAACCCATGAGGTCATCCCTGGGATGTAAGCATAGAGCCAATGGATAATCACCCACATACAGAAACGGACAAAGATGCAGAAAATGGGTATACTTCCAATGATCATCAGTCCTTGCATGTCGTTATTACGCACCTACAGACACGGGTAGCCGAGCTAGAATCCCACCTAGACACGCTCCAACACCAGCAACAACGCCCCTCGCTTATGGCACGGGGACAGGCTCTCGCTGCCAAACTCACCCCCGCCCGTCTTGCATCCCAGGTGCAGCAGCGAATCCCGCAGCGATTACGGCTACGTAAACGTCCCAAAGCCACAGTCCAAAAGAAAGAAGATACTCGCCCAACAGAACGTAGCATCACAGATACCATTGAGAAAGAAAAGCGTATACTGGCTGAAACACCGCTTATGGTGCGGATGACCATTATTACGCTGGTTAGTCTGCTGCTTGGTTGGGCAAGCGAAGTGCTGTTAGGTTGGGCAAGCGAAGTGTGGTTGCCCGTTACGTTCGTCCCGTGGGTCTTCTACGCTATCGCCTACATCAACGGAAGTTTCTACTTCATCCTCCTGCAAAGCAAAGGGCAAAGACGGACAGTCCAAAAGAAAGAAGATACTCGCCCAACAGAACGTAGCATCACAGATACCATTGAGAAAGAAGAGCGTATACTGGCAGAAACCCCGGTTATGGAACGGACAGTCCAAAAGAAAGAAGATACTCGCCCAACAGAACGTAGCATCACAGACACCATCGAGGAAGAAGAGCGTATACTGGCTGAAACCCCGGTTATGGTGCGGATGACCATTATTACGCTGGTTAGTCTGTTGCTCGGTTGGGCAAGCGAAGTGTGGTTGCCTGTTGCGTTCGTCCCGTGGGTCTTCTACGCTATCGCCTACATCAACGGCAGTTTCTACAGCATCCAAGAGGCGTGGGGGACGCTCAAGCAACGCCAGTTTGATGTCAACCTGCTGATGATAGCAGCAGCACTAGGGGCGGCGGTAATCAACCAACCGCTTGAGGGAGCAACGCTCATGTTCCTCTTCTCCCTCTCGCAAACGCTGGAAACCTATGCAATGGGGCGCACCCATGCCAGCATCCGAGCACTCATAGACATGACCCCCAAAACCGCCCGTGTTATCCAAGTAGATAATACGTATCAGAGGGGAGATAGCCATAGCGTCACTGAGAGAGAAATACCCGTTGATGACGTAGCCGTAGGGGACATTGTACGGGTGCGTCCAGGCGAGCAGATACCCACCGATGGTGTTGTCGTGCGGGGGGCATCGGCGGTAAATGAGGCAAGCATCACCGGTGAGTCTATGCCGATTGAGAAGCAAATAGACGGACAGGTCTTTGCTGGCACGATAAATGGGCAGGGATCGTTGGACATTCGCGTCACCACTGCCAGCGATGACTCCACGCTGGCACACATTGTCAAGATCGTGAGCGAAGCTCGCCAGCAGAAAGCGCGAAGCCAACACTTCACCGACAAGGTGATTGGGCAATACTACGCCTACACCGTTGCGGCTATCACCCTGCTGGCAGTGATCATCCCGCTGCTCTTCCTTGGATGGGATACGCGCACGACAGTCTATCGGGCTATTACGCTGATGGTCGGCGCATCCCCATGTGCGCTGGTCATCTCCATACCGGCAGCTATTCTCTCGGCGTTGGCGAGTGCTTCGTGGAATGGCGTACTCTTCAAGGGGGGCAAGCACCTAGAATCTGCCTCGCGGGTCAAAGTTGTGGCGTTTGACAAAACCGGTACTTTGACCAACGGGCAGCTTGGGGTGGCGGCAATTATCCCGCTGCCGATTGACGGGCAGGAGACGTGGGATACGATGCCTGCCCCAGGCGAGCAGCTTACCCAAGCGCAAGCGCGGGTGTTAGCTCTCGCCGCGGCGGTTGAGCAGTTTTCCGAGCATCCGCTGGCACAGGCGATAGTTACCCAAGCACAGCAGCAACAGGTCACACTGGCATCCGCTGAATCGTTTGAATCCCTAACTGGCTTTGGGGTGAGTGCGATGATTGATGATCAACGGGTACAGGTCGGGCGACCATCACTCTTCACTCCGGTGCAAGACCAAACCCTAGCACCAGCGGCAATGGAAGCTATCACTGCACAGGAGCAAAAGGGACACACGGTGATTCTCGTTGGGACGAAAGACGAGGTATGGGGTATGCTCTCCCTCTCTGACACGATACGCCCCGAATCGGCAGACATTGTGGCAGGTCTCAAACAGGCGGGGGTCTGTTGTGTGATGCTGCTCACTGGCGACAACCGCTATGCCGCAGAGCATCTAGCGGGGCAGGTGGGTATTGATGAGGTCTATGCAGAGCTTACCCCACAACAAAAGGTAGAGACGATTCGCCAAATCCAAGCAGACAAGGGGCTTGTTGCCATGATTGGCGATGGTATCAATGATGCGCCAGCATTGGCAACCGCAACGCTTGGGGTGGCGATGGGGGCGGCAGGTACGGATGTGGCAATGGAGAGTGCCGATGTGGTGCTCATGAGCGATGATCTGAGCCGACTGCCCGGTACGCTGCGATTAGCACGGCACACCCGCCAAATTGTGCGGCAAAACCTTGTGGTTTCCTTTAGTATTATGCTGGTGCTGGTGGTACTCGCTCTCGGTGGGTTCCTGCCGTTGACCATAGCCACCATTGCCCACGAGGGCAGCACCCTGTTGGTTGTCGCTAACGGGTTGCGCTTGTTGGCTTCTTGGCGTTGAATAGGGAGAAAGTAGCGTTCATGCAGAAAGACACAACACGAGCAAAAATAGCTGCACGGGTCAGCTTTTTGTCTATTATTGCCATTGTCGGGGGGATTATTTTGGCATTTATCATCCTCTCTTGGCAAATCGTACAACCCGGTAATGTAGGGATCATCTTTGACCAATCCTCGCACGAGATGCAGCAAGACCCGCTCAAGCCGGGTTGGGCATTTATCAACCCCTTTACGCAGTACATTCAGCAATACCCCCTCACTATCCAGACCTACTCGATGCTCTACCGGGGGGAAAATGGCGATGATAGTATCAAGGTGCAAAGCCAAGAGGGGCAACAACTCAATTTGGATGTGGTGATACAGTATCGGATCAAGGATGAGGAAATAACCGAGCTTTACCTCGACTGGGGTGGGGCAAATATTACCGTGATAGAGGATGGGATAGTGCGTCAATATACACGCTCGAAGGTGCCAGCTATCGCCGCCCAATACCAATGGGAGGAGATTACCTCTGGTAAGCGGCTAGAAATATCTAATCTCATACGCGACTCGCTGCGGGAGGAATTTTCCAACCATCACCTGGAGCTTACCTCATTTGGCATCCGTGAGGTTCACCTACCTGGTTCGTTGCAAAAAGCCCTCAACAACAAGATACAAGCACAACAGGAGGCAGAGCAACAAAAATACCAGCTTGATCAGGCGCGGGTGAAGGCTGACCAAGCCCGGGTAGAGGCAGAGGGTGAAGCGAACGCTATGCGGATACGCGCCGAGGCAGAAGCAGACTCCAACAAGGTGTTGGCAAATAGTCTGACCCCTGACCTGATACGCTACCAACAGCTGAAAGAGTGGGATGGGAAGTTGCCCATTTTCCAGGGCAGTAGTGCGCTCCCCTTCATAGATACGACAACGATTATCAGCGATGGACTACAACGCTAAAACTTTGGTGCTGCTATTTATGGTTGCCCTCATCCTCAGCGGGTGTACCAACTGGCAACTCCCTGCTGCCCCTCAGAGCACCCACATCACCAATGAGCAAGGGGTATGGAGCATTGAGCAGGTGCATGCGCCAAAGGTGTTTGGCTCTATGGGAGCACGTAGCTTTGCGCTGGACACAAGTGGCGACCCCCACCTAGCCTATGGTGAAGACCATCTCTACTATGCCAGTTACATCGGCACCGCGTGGGATATACAGTTGGTAGACGAGGCAAGCGGGGTGGGGATGTATGCATCGTTGGCGTTGGACTGGCAGGGCAACCCGTTTATAAGCTACTATGATGATGACCAAGGTCGGCTGAAGTTTGCCCGCTTTGATGGTATCGCGTGGCAAATTGAGGTGGTAGATGGGGGGAGTGAGCAGGGCAGTAGCAAAGTAGGGGCGTATAACTCGCTGGCATTAGATAGCAATGGACTGCCCCATATCAGCTATCACGACAAAACTAATGCCGACCTGAAATATGCCCGCTACGATGGTAGCCAATGGCATCGTGAGACGCTGGATAGTGACGGCTATGTGGGGACACACATAGCTTTGGCATTGGACTCTGATAATCGCCCACACATCAGCTACTACGCCGGACCGCCGGTAGATGACCTACGCTATGCCTTCTATGATGGCGTAGCGTGGCAATATATGACGGTAGACGCGCAGGGGGGGGTGGGCAACTATACCACGCTGGCATTGGACAGCCAAGACCGCCCCCATATTGGCTATTATGATGCCGAGAATGGCGACCTCAAGTATGCAACCCTCACCGAAACGGGGTGGGATGTCACGACAGTAGATAGCCCTGGTACGGTAGGCTACTACCCCTCGCTGGCACTGGATACCGCAGACTCCCCCCATATCAGCTATCACGACCTGAGCAATGATGACCTCAAGTATGCATGGTTAAATGGGGCTACGTGGCAGCTTGTGACGGTAGACAACCGTGGCGATGCCGGGCGGTTTTCGTCACTGGCATTAGACGATGATGGCACCCCCCACATCAGCTATACCGAACTGAGCAGCGGCGAATTGCGCTATGCAAAAGCCACTTCCCCCCCACAGCTTGGCAATGGGGGCAAGTTGGATTGGCAAATGTCGGTGGTAGACACCGCCGGCATCACGGGGTGGTATACCTCGTTAGCCCTTGACAGTATGGGGCTCCAGCATATTGCCTACTATGCGGCAGGGACTACGAGCCTCAACTATGCCGTCTCTGATGGGGTCGAGTGGCAGGTGTCGGTAGTGGATACGACAGGGGAAACGGGCTACTATAGCTCGCTTGCGATGAGCTCGTTTGATCTGCCGCATATCAGTTCCTATGATGCTGCCAACAGAGACCTACGCTATGCTACCTTTGATGGGGAGCAGTGGCATATCCAACGGATTGATAGCGGCGGCGATGTGGGGCAGTATAGCTCGCTGGCACTAGACCGCAACAACTACCCCCGTGTTAGCTACTACGACAAGAGCAATGGGGACCTCAAGTATGCCCGCTATGATGGGCAACAGTGGCAAACAGAGGTTGTAGATGCAACGGGGAATGCTGGTTTGCATACTTCGCTGGCACTGGATCGCAACGATGCCCCACACATCAGCTATTATGACCGCACCCATAGCTCGCTCAACTATGCCTACTACGATGGCAGCACTTGGCAGGTGCAGATACTTGATGCGGGGGGGGATGTGGGCGAGTATAGCTCATTGGTACTAGATTCCAACAATTACCCCCACATTGGCTACTACGATGCTGGCAACCGCAACCTTAACTACCTGCGCTATGATGGCGAAGGCTGGCAGCATACGGTGGTAGATAGCCAGGGGGATGTGGGCAGCTATACGTCACTTGCGCTGCATGCTGGTAGCCAGCCTTACATCAGCTACTACGACAACACCCACAACAACCTCAAATATGCGGTCTTTGCTGGCGATAGGTGGTATACGGGGATAGTGGATGAGCAAGGGCGGGTGGGGTTGTATGGTTCGCTGGTGTTGGATGGGCGGGGGTTTGCCCATATCAGCTATTGCGACACGAGCAACGCCGACTTGAAATACGCTCGCCAGGAGCGGCGCGTGCCCCTACCATAACCACCGGGCAGGTGTTCCCCCTCGCCCTGGAATGGGGGCGAGGGGGAACACCTGCCCGGTTCCCTTTCTCCCCCAGGGGGAAAGGGTTAGGGATAGGGGGGGACATACCCCCCCGCTTGTTGCCCCTCGCGGTTTGTTTGGCGGGGCGAGGGGCTGCCCGGTCTCTGCGTCTCTGCGCCTCTGCGTCTCTGCGTTGCTGTCGGGAATCTCTTGCCCGAACTCTGTGTCTCTGTGCTTCTGTGGTAAAGCATTGCCTAGTTGTACTACCCTTACCTAAGCAGTTTTTTGATGTGCCTATTTCAGAAGATCGACAAAGGCTTCTGTCGTTAGTCCGGTACGCTTGATTATTCCTTGAAGTGTACCGCGGTCTAGCTCTTTGTGATTTGGCACAGATACTTGTGCAGGAGGGGCATCACGATACAGCAATGATATGGCTCCCACTTTGTCTCCCAATCTCAAATCCAATACGTTGTAATGCTTTGACACACTGTTTGCCTGACACGCCCCGTAGTGTTCGGGTCATGCAGCCACCTGATACAATTCCCTCTGGAGGGTATCCTCTGGTACCGGCAACCCCCTATCTTGTAAGGTCTCGATATAGAGGGTGATAGCGTCTGTGATATTCTCCAACGCTTCTTCTTTCGTTATGCCTTGACTGATACACCCAGGCAGTGATGGACACTCAACGATCCAATAACCATCTTCCCCTGGATAAACGAGAACTTGACGCATAGCATTGTCCTTTTCTTGTTTCTGTCCTACTATTACAGAAATAGCCCGTAAAGCCCAGGTGCTTTAGCCCTGGGATATAAGGGCTTTCTCCGCTTCAGCCGCTTTAGCTGTTGCAAGAACTGATGTGTTGTGATACACTTGGTACAGCAGTGTCCGGTCTGTGGTCTTGAGATAGAACGAGACCTCAACGCCGCGATAACCATGCTGGCTGTGGGGCTACACAGCTTGGGTTTCGACCCGAGAAGCCCAACCCTTTAGGATTGGGAGTAGTCACCAGTATATGATATCAACGAGGGATTGCAACAGTCGTTTTATGATGGTGTCAAGCAGCTAGCGATGGAATGGCGAGCATCCCTCGCCTTCGCTACCCTGCTATGGTGCAACAGCACAAACCAAGCTCCCCCCGCTCCCCAACGACTTTTTGGACACCAAGTTGGGGGTCTATCTCCAAGACGTTGCCGTATGTTGTGAAAGACAGATGAGTACTACGTCTGCTGACTTGATGGCAGCGGTAGATTCCTCACGCACATTTTGCCCCGGTAGTATCCACTCTTCATCAAACCAGGGGATGATACCATCAGCAGACAGCTTTTCGTAGAGGTCAACAATGCGCTCCCTATCCGGGGGAGCGTAGCAGAGTACCGTATGCAATGCCAAGCTACGATCATTCATGAGCTACTCCTAACAAGTACGAACGTATGCAAAGTATTGTACCATAGGTAGTTTTGCCCGGAATCAGCATGACCTACGTAGAGACAAGAGCATGCGGGCAAATGAGCCTTTACCCTACCCCCGCACCACCTCGCGCTCGCGCTGTTCACGGTTCCACACCCACGGCATCACTGCTGGCACAATAGCCGCAATGCACAACAACGAAGCCAACACGATAAAGACTGCCCCAACAGTACCCGTTTCTGCAGATGCCCCCCCCAGATACGCTTGCAATAGCAGCAAACCTACCCCGATGAGCAGCGACACCAACGCTACTCCCGCTAGGATGCCTGCCCACATCCACCCCTTGCGCTGTGATGCCATACGTATGCCGCCCACCTTGCCCGTTACCCCATTGATGTAGATGGGATGCAATTCCCCGTCATCGTCTGCATAGGATGACATAAAGAGTGGTTGTAAGAGCAACGTCCAGACCAGCGTCTCATAGTCAGCATTGATAGAGAAAGAGCGGGTATGATCTGCACTAATTGCCTGTTGGCACTCTCGCGCCGCCGCCTTCGCAAAGTGGACTTGTGCCTCTTCCCACGCCGAATCTGGCTCCACATCTGGTACGCGAATAGCTGCCCCATTCAGCAACGCCACATTATACGCCACCGCTTGGCTCTGGTCATAGCCGCCAACAAGCTGCAACAAATCATTGTGGGTACTTAGGGCAACCACCGCCAGATTGTCATAGTGGCGTTCAATCAAGCCAACTCGTGGCTCCCAACGGATTCGCGTTTCTATCACCTCGTGGCTCACCCATTCGCCGCTGCTGCTATACGACTCCTGCGAACTTTTCACCTGATAATCAAACCCAACTTCCGACTCCCATGTACCAAACACATCACCATCTACTAACCACATCGGCACAAAAACTGGCTCCATCCGTTGGAGCAGCTTCTCTGTGGAGAAATCATCTGGGCGTAGCCACACCTTGCGAACAAAGCGGTCTAGTGATGGTTGCACACTAGAGCGGTCATGTTGAAAAGGGATGATATGCTCTGGTGGCTCCGAACGCAACCGCACTGGTTGCGGCTCTAGTTGCCCCCGCGCACAGGATGGACAGCGCATCCCTAGACGGGCTTCGGCTACCAGATGGGCTTGTTGGCATACTGAACACCCTGCCGCCACCAGGGGAGACCCCCAGTGTGCAGAAACCGCATCTATAACCGTTTGTGCTGGAGTATGTTTTGCAGATTCCACTAGGCAGCCTCCAATCTACGTCCCTTTTGGTAGAGTACAAACGCCACCACCAAGCCAATGGCTATAAGCGCAACGCCACCAAGCAAAAACTTTACCGCAGTATCATGGAGCGTATAGCCAGTCCAAAGCGACCACCCTACCGTTCCCATAAGCATCAGCAAACCAGGCACAACCAATGCCGCTACAACCAAGATAACCTTCTGCCACGCTACCGGCTTCTGCCCCGCGACCACGCCCGTCTGCCCATTGACCATCACCTGATAAACCTGCTGCTGAAAGGTGTAGGTAGCCAGATAGACAGGCAATAGGATATACCGCCACGTCTCATCAGCAAAGTCAGCAGTCATCTGAAAGTTACGCACATACCGATGGGAAGAGCGCACATGCCCATAGCACTCATTTTTCGCCTGCTCACGCATACGCCGCTTGCCCATTTCCCATGCGTCCGTTAGCATCACGTCATATGCATGGGCATGCCAACCGGCGAGGTAGTCGGGGGTGTAGGAAACGAGTTGTTGGAGATCAAAGGGGTGCAATCGTGCCAGAATAATCTGGCTTATGTGCGAACTCCCATTGACGACCAGATCATCTATCATCGTTGTAGTTTTGCCATTTTCCCACTGCCAATCTATGCGGGTACGGGTGCGAAAGCTCTTACTACCGCTATCATAGTAGGTCTCTGTTTTGGGATAGCCTATCTCTGCTTCCCACAGCGAGGTAATGTAGGCATCAAAGGTCCAGAAAGGTAGGTAGACCCCGATTAAGCGATGCATACCAGTAATCTGTGCCAGTTCCTTTGGGTGCATCCACCCCTCACCAAGCCATACCCGTACCCGTTCCTGTGCCGTTTTTGCCTCAACTGTGAAGGGGGCGAGAAAGCGGGGGCGTAGGTGGTCGGCGGTGGTGGTACGGACGTTCACCTTGTGGGATGTACAGAAGGGGCAGGTTGAGGTTATTGCGCCCTCGTTGATAGCAAGGTTTGCGCCGCAGTTCTCGCAATGCAGCTCACGCCGGGCTACCCCCCATCCCTGTGCCGCCTGTTGCAACGTCTCAAGGGTAAACTCATATTCCTTTGCCTGCCGCCCGACATGTTGCGCGGCTATCTCTGCCACATAGCCGCAATATTCACAGGCAACCCCGCCTGCCGCCACATCAAACTGCGTGGTAGCCCCACACTTGGGACACTGGTAGCTCTTGAGGTTGTCAGCCTCTCGTATCTCTGGACGCGGCGCATAGATAATGATACCGGTGAGCTTGGAATCTACCTGCTGGTAGGCTTGTGGCGGCTGCCACGAGGCAAAACGTGGGTGTTGCGATACCATATTCCTACTCACTCCCGTTATGCTGATCTGGCGTATGCTCCCCGTCTATGCGTTCGGCAAGCCATTGTTTGATAACCCCTAGCGCATCAGGATGGATACTATGTCCAATGGGATACTCATAGTAGGCAAGCCTTGCCAGGGTAGGTTGTAGATAGTCGCGTATCTGGCGGCTACCCGACACCGGGATGAGATCATCCATTGTGCCGTGCATCACGAGAAAATTTTGATCCTTCAAGGTTTGGGGTTCTATCTGCTCTGTAATCTGCTTATCAAGCCATCCGCTAATGGCAATCACGCCAGATACCAGATGGGGGGCAGTTAAGGCAACATTCAGGCTCATCACCGCTCCCTGGCTAAAACCAAGTAGGTAGATTGAACTGGCTTCAATGCCCATACGTGCGGGGAGTTCTTCAATAAATTGGGTCAGGACTTCTAGGCTCCGAGCGCGGCTTGCATCATCATGCTGCAAACTGCCGGGAACGCCATACAGGTAATACCAAGCGTAGCCAAATCCAAGATCGTAGATAGCCCGCGCACTGACCATATGAAATCGCTCGTCCAAGTAGGGTGATAGTCCCATCAGGTCATGCTCATTGCTGCCAAACCCGTGCAAGAGGAGCAGCACGGGAGCGGGGGTATCCTGGGCTATTTGTGGTGGGTAGGCTATAGCGTAGATGTCCGTCATACGACTTCCTTTCAAAACCTTTTGGTTCTCTTTTTGCTTGTTTCTGTTATCGAGGTACCTCAACACGGGTAAGGATTCGTCCCATTGCGGTATCGGGGGTCAACCCCTCTATTTCTGCTTCTGGCTTGAGGATGATACGATGGCGGTACACTGGTCGCACAAGGAATTTGACATCATCCGGGCTGACGTAGGTGCGCCCTTGCATAGCCGCATACACCTTACTGGTGAGCAACAGGGCAATACTGGCACGGGGCGACCCACCAAGCACAAGGTCAAGGCTAGAACGGCTCTCTTGGGCAATGTCGGTGATGTACTTGAGGATGCCCTCTTCTACCTGCACCTGTTGTACCTCAGTTTGGCACTGTTTGAGCATATCCGGCTGCACAACCGGCGTGATACCAGTCCTGTCAAGGTGGTGGGCATCAAAGCCCTGATGATAGCGGCGCAACACCTCTATTTCTACCTCCTGTGGGGCATAGTCTACCAGCACTTTGAAGAGGAAACGGTCTAGTTGCGCTTCTGGCAATGGATAGGTTCCCTCATACTCTACCGGGTTTTGCGTTGCCAGCACAAAAAATGGTAGCGGCAATGCCAACCGCTGCCCCTCTATCGTCACCTGCCGCTCTTCCATCGCTTCAAGCAAGGCACTTTGGGTTTTAGCAGGCGCACGGTTGATCTCATCCCCAAGCAAGACCTGCGTAAAGATGGGACCCTTGCGGAGGCGAAACTGTCCGGTATTGGATTCAAAGACTTGGGTACCAACAATATCGGATGGCATCAGGTCAGGGGTAAATTGCACCCGCTTAAACTCTGCCTGTATGATGAGCGACAACGTTTTTGCCATGAGCGTTTTTGCCGTGCCAGGTACGCCCTCCAGCAGGACGTGTCCGCCGGTGAGCATGGCGACCAGCAGCAGCGTGAACGGCTCATTCTGTCCCACCAACACTTTGCCTGCTTCCTTACGTATTGTGGCAGCTATTTCTTGTGTGACCATCTAGGCTCCTTCCCCAGTTTATCAATTCATAAACGATTACGTACCATATGAGCATACCCTCAAGATTATCTCATTAAACATCTATCCCTAGCTCACAGAGCTTTGCTGCGAACTGCTCAGCTTGGCGTTCTTCACCAGGATAGTCCCAAGATGGGTTGGACAACCATCGCTTTTGTTGGTCAGCAGGCACCAAGAGGTCAAAGTTACTCGAACTATACGTCACATTGGCATGCAGAATACTCAACAAACGGAAGCCTTGCTTTTCTAATTGCTCAATAGAGGATTTTTCTTCAATGTCGAGGTATTTTTGGGCAACATGCTTGAAACTGACATACTCAATGGTGGGGTAGTTGCGACAATGTTGGGCATACCGTTTGACTACATCTTTTGCTTGTCCAACATACAAGGTGTCATCTGCCATAGGCAAGACGTAGATACCCCCTCGTTGTCTTTGTTGGATATAGTTTTGTAGCTCTTTCTTGCGAATATCGTAGGTTTGAAACCCCTTTTTACTCAAATATGCACGAGATTTGTCCGTTTTCTTATTCTTTCTTTGATAACCCTCACGTATGTTAGTATAACGCATAGAAGGGTTTTAGGCAAAGTAGGTTATCGCCATCCCCCTGCATCCTCGCCCTAGAATGGGAAAGGGAATGACTCGTAAGGGCGCACGGCTGTGTGTGCCTACACCCGCATACACCACACGGGGGCTAAAGGATGGGAAAAACGTCTGCCACATCTTAAATGGCAAGAGCATAGGGTGTGGTAGATTCTTTTCCCTAATCATACTATAATACAACGAGACGTGAGAAGCCTAATGGAACGCCTATAGGGCTACATCAAAGTCCGAGCAACCCCCTATCCCTATCCCTTTCCCCCTGAGGGGAGAAGGGGAACCGTAGAAACGTAGCATCATGCTACGTCTGCGATAAACATTCTGGCTGTGGGACTACACAGCCTGGGGTTCCACCCGAGAAGCCCAACTCTTGAGGGTTGGAAGTAGGCACTAGCATCAACATCATTATAATAAGGAGGGTAATTATGCAAACAGGTACTATCGGTACCGGTAGGCAAATAGGTATTATTGGTACTGGACTCATGGGATACCCGATAGCACAACGGTACCTCTCGTCAGAAATTAGGGTCAACGCTTTTAACCGCACCGGTAAAAAGGCAGCAACGCTTTCCAATGAAGGTGCGTATGTCACCGACTCACCGGCGGTTGTGTTGCAACGCTCGATAGTTACCCTGGTGATGCTGAGTGATGCTGCCGCTATACGGCAAGTGCTCTTGGAAGACGAAGAAAACCGTCAAGCCTTGAAAGGGAATACCATCATCCAAATGGGCACTATAGCTCCGCATGAAAGCATCCAGATGGGGGGAGAAATTATCGCCGCAGGCGGACATTATCTTGAAGCGCCGGTGCTTGGCAGTATCCCCCAGGTACAGCAGGGCGAGCTGATTATTATGGTTGGCAGCACAGAAGCCCAGTTTCAGCAGTGGTCAACGGTACTCTCCCATTTGGGGCAACATATCCATCACATTGGACCGGTAGGCAAAGCCGCTGTGCTAAAACTTGCCCTCAACCAGTTAATCATCTCCCTGACCATTGCTTTTGGTTCTAGCCTCGCATTGGTACGCCAGCATGACCTTGAGATAGAAACGTTTATGGAGATAGTTCGTGGGAGTGCGCTCTATGCCCCCACATTTGACAAGAAATTGCAACGGATGCTTGATAGCAACTATGACAATCCCAACTTCCCCGTCAAGCACCTGCTCAAAGATGCCCGACTCTTTGCAGCAGAGGCAGAACGATTAGGGGTGTCGAGGGACAGCATCCAAGCAGCGTGTACCGTGCTTGAAGCAACTATAGCCGCGGGACGCGGCGAGCAAGATTATTCTGCTCTGTATACTGCCCTGCACCCTCTTGCATAAGTCCCCACAATGGCATAAAATAAGGGTATGCTAGAGAGAATAACGAGGTAGTTATGACACCCACAGATCGCATGCTCACTGGAGCTATCGCAGGAAACCCTGCCAAATACGATGGTCCTGGCGAATATCGCTATTCCATAACGCACAACGAAATCTACTTTAGTAGTGCGTCAGAACCAGACCCCAAAGACAACGATACATGGTTTCCCCTCCCATCGCTCAACCCCGATGGGTCGCGCCGTATGGAGCGGGCGTTCAAGCAGTTTATCAAACGCCGATGGGTCCCCACTCGCCAACAAGAGCTTGCCGATTTTGCGCTCAAGCGAGGATGGGACCTAGCAATGGAACTTAAATATGGGGGGGGGGCACTGGAAGATAACGAAGCCGAAGAATGGCAGGTTGTCGTCAATCGTGAGCTCGAACGTTTAACGCAAAAAGCCCGCATACAAATAGAACAAGCGGAAGGGTAAGCTATCGCGCAGCAGACCACAGGAACGTTCCTAGATCGCGTTGTGGTTATCTTGCACCAACCACGTTTTGTTGTCAACATTGGCGGGGTGATACGTGCCATGAAAAACATGGGGGTAGGTTCGTTGCGCCTCGTCAATGCCATACCCTTCACCCCAGACGATATAACAGCCATTGCCCACCGCAGCGAGGACATCCTCGCTTCGCTGCAACACTACGATACCCTAGATTCGGCACTGGCAGATGTGCGCTATGTACTTGGGACATCTGCCCGTCCCCGCACAACCGCCCCCACCCTGCGTACCATACGCGAGGTAGCAGCAGACCTCGCCAGCGATACAAATAGCGCGTGTTTTCCGCTGGCATTGCTGTTTGGTCCAGAGGATAACGGGCTAGACAACGCCGCACTAGACCGTTGCCATGCCATTGTACATCTCCCTACAGACCCATCCTACCCTTCGCTGAATCTCTCGCATGCCGTGCTGCTGCTGCTCTATGAACTGCGTATGGCAAGCCTAGCCCAAACTGCCCCCACTGCCCCCATACCAAAACCAGCAACAACGCCGCCTGTCGCTGGCGCAGCTTATGAGACCTTCTTTGCCATTGGGCAAGAAGCCTTGCAATCACTAGACTTTTTCACCTCTGCACAGCAAATCCCCCACCTTATGCGAATACTGCGCCAGTTGACCTATCGCGCCCATCCGGGGGAAAAAGAGCTTGCCCTCTTGACCGCCATAGCACGGGAAATCATCAAGAGCACAGCATCCAAGCACAGCAGCGGAAAATCGTAATACATATTCATACCAGATTCATATATTCTTCATATCAACGCAGTATACTGAAGAAGCAGGTAAGGAAACTTTTATTATGGCACAGCGTATTTTAATCGTGGATGACGAACCAAAAATTGTCCAGGGGCTTGTTGGCTACTTTCAGAAAGCCGGCTATGAGACGCTTACTGCCTACGATGGGCAACGTGCCCTTGATCAGGCACGCCGTGAACGACCAGACCTCATCGTGCTTGACCTCATGCTGCCAGAGGTAGACGGCATAGAGGTATGCCGCCAACTTCGCCGCACCACAGAAATACCCATCATTATGCTCACCGCACGGGTTGAGGAAACCGATGTCTTGATAGGGCTAGAACTTGGGGCAGATGACTACATCACCAAGCCCTTTAGCCCCCGCGAGGTCGTGGCACGAGCAAAGGCTGTTCTGCGGCGCACCTCCGGCGCACCATTGACCGACTCCATCCTTCGTATTGGTCCCGTCTCGCTTGACCATGAGCGGCGTAGTGTGCAGGTAGATAGCCACCCCGTCGAGCTTACCCCCACCGAGTTTCTGCTGCTTGAAGCCCTGATGCGAAATGCAGGTCGCCCAATGAGCCGCTCGCAACTGCTCGACGCTGCCCAAGACCACGCCTATGAAGGGTACGAACGTACAATAGATGTCCATATCAAAAACCTGCGCCGCAAGATAGAAACCGACCCATCAGACCCACAGTATATCCTAACGGTCTTTGGTATAGGGTACAAATTTCGTGAGACCCCATGAAAACGCTCCGTCAACGTTTAACCCTAACCCATACCATCGTTGCGCTCATAGCCGTGCTGATTATGGCATTGTTGGCTAGTTTTGCCATTATGCGAGCATATCGGCAACTTGAACAGCATAATGCCCAAACAACAGCTAGGCAAATGAGCCATTTTCTCAGCCTTTACTATGTATCCGCTGGCAATTGGGATATGCTCGCCGAGGATATGCAGGCGCGACTTGGTAACAAACTCTTGGAATACAAGAGACGTATTATCATTATGGACAAAGAGTGGGGAGTTATCTTTGATTCTGAGAACAAACTAGAAAATCATTCTATCCCCATCATATTACGCCCACAAAGTGTCCCTATTATCGTTTCCCATCAACCGCCGCCACCTTTTGCCCCCAATGAAGGCAGACCAGCAAAACCGGGCGAAGGGGAACCAAGACGACCAGGATACCCGAACCCAGAACTATTGGAATTAGAAGAAGACCCCCCAGAGCAATGGGAAAATGATAATCCGCCCTATCGTCAGCAGCAGTGGGAAAATAACGAATATCCCTATCGTCTACGCGGTAATCAACAACTCGTGGGATATGTGCTCGTGCCGGTTGGTGCCGAAGAGCGCACCCCAGAGGATCGCGCTTTCATCCGTAGCATCGCGGTTATTGTCATTATCGGCAGTATCGTAGCCGGTATGGTTGCGCTCGTGGTTGCTTTGATTATGGCAAAGCAGGTTACAACCCCTATACGCTCACTGACCCTAGCGGCACAGCGGCTCGCCAGCGGCGAACGCCACCAACCGCTTGATATGCCTGCCGATGCAGAACTAGCCGAACTCTCCCAAACGTTTAACACAATGGCAACGGAACTTGCCCATCAAGAAGATATACGCCGCCAGTTTATGGCTGACACTGCCCACGAACTCCGCACCCCGCTGAGTGTGCTACGGCTCCAGATAGAGGGGTTAGAAGATGGGATAGAACAACCTACACCGGAGATTTTCGCCTCATTGCATCAAGAGGTCAACCTGCTTTCCCGGCTCATAGAAGACCTCCGGTTGCTTTCGCTGGCAGACGCAGGACGGCTGGCGTTCTCGTCCGAATCGCTCTCGTCCCAGGCGATACTGGCACGAACGGCTACCGTTGCGGCACCGCTGGTACGCCAGCATAAGGTGACATTACACGTTGAACAAGGAGAAGGGGAAGGTGATGCCGCGTTGCCCAATGTCTATGCCGACCCGCAACGGTTGCAACAAGTGTTGGCAAACCTGCTTGATAATGCGCTCCGCTACACGCCAGAAGGGGGCAAGGTGACATTGCGGGCATATTCCATCGCTCACGCTCCTGGTTCAACATGTCCATCTCCCCAACAAGGGGTTGCCTTTGATGTAGAAGATACTGGAGCAGGCATTGCCGCCGAGGATTTGCCCTACATTTTTGATAGGTTCTATCGCACGGATAAAGCGCGTACTCGTGAGCTTGGTGGTAGTGGGCTAGGGTTGGCAATTGTCCAGCGGCTCATTGAGGCGCAGGGGGGAAGGGTTGAGGTAGAGAGCACACCAGGGATTGGGTCAACGTTTCGGGTTATTCTGCCGATTGCGGATGCGGACGAGTGAGGTCTGCCGAGATGGTCTCAAGCCGTAGTTGCAGATCATACCCTTCTCGACGGATACGCAGGTCGTAGTAGAGCAACGTGTAGCCAATCAGGAGCAGTGGCAGCACAAGTATCTGGGCAAGATAGCTCACCAGAGTGGTGAGCGTCTGGCGCATCATCATATCTTTGATGGGATCATCAAAGATCAAGCCAATAGCCCCCCCAAGCGCAGAGGATGGGATAAGCGTTATCACTTGGATGAGGATATACAGCGTCAGCACAATACCAACCACCCGCCAGAACCCCCCACGCACCAGCTGGATGCTGCGGGACATAGCCCGAAGCGGTCCATGCCCTTCCAGCACAATGGCTTGCGTGACAAACAGAAACAGGATAGCTACACACGCCACCGCAACGAGGATGAGCAACACCAACAAGATAACGAGAAAGAGGCTGATAAAGGATTCCAAAAATCCCGACCCCTGGGTTGGTGTCATAATCATGAACATGCCAACACATCCCCCCAACACCACAGACAATACCACAATGACGAGCCCCATAATTACAGCGATGAACAACCCCGCAGCGACAAGCGACAGGATACGCCGCATCCCTAGCGAATAGGCAGACAGGGTAGAGATAGGTTGGTTGTGGTAGCGGTGCGAGATAGCATGGGCAAGTGCGCCATTGATGATTTGTTGGGCAATAATCCCCTGTATAGCAGTAAATAGCAGCAGCGAGGCAAAAAAGGCGAGGAGATTGTGTATCGGCAGATCCGTCAGGGAATCTCGCTCCCAATCGAAGGATCGAGCGGCGTGCATAAGCCCCACCATATCGGAGGTCACGCCTTGATTAAATGCCATATTGAGGGCAATCTGGAAAATGATAATGGGGATTTGGACGAGGGCAACAATACCAATGAAGGTAAACAGATTATTGCGGTAGAGACGAAAGATGGTATCTAAGATGTCGCCCAGGTTCATTGGGCGCAGATGGGATGGGAGCGGGGTTTTCACGAGCCACACGTCCGTTGCTCATAGACAGATGGTTTAAGAACCCCAATGTAGGGCAGGTTGCGATAACACTCGGCAAAATCTAGCCCATATCCCACGACAAACGCATTGGGAATGTCAAATCCCTGGTAGTCAATGGCAATAGGTGTCTGCCGGCGTTCTGGCTTATTGAGCAAGGCGCAAATCCGTAGGCTGGCAGGTTCACGTCGTGCCAATTGGTTGTGTAGGTATTCCAGCGTCAAACCGCTGTCTATAATGTCTTCAACCAACAATACATGCCGCCCTTTGATGTCTGTGTCTAGGTCTTTGAGCAAGCGCACGATACCGCTCGATTCGGTGCTTGAGCCATAGCTGGAAATGGCGATAAAGTCTAGCGAGACGGGGACTTCTATCACCCGGGACAAATCCACCATAAACATCACACACCCCTTGAGTACTCCAACCAACAGGAGGTGATCTACGTCGCTATAGTCGCGGTTTATGCGCTGCCCCAACGCGAGGACTTTTTGTTGTATATCATGGGAGGAAAGGAGGATACGCTCTATATCAGCATGCAATGGAATGGATATGCTCCTCTCAGGGACTCTGCTCAGTAACTTTACCTAATCTCTAACAAAGAAAAACACCCTCTCGCAAGTGCGATAACCTGCGGGAGGATGCTCGTTTCGTTAAATCGCTTTGCTGCTGGTACCAGCGCGGAGTTTGCTGCGCTTGGTTTCATAACGGGCTACACCTACTTCAAGATCAAGGTTGTTTTTTGCCATCCAGAAGGCATATCCAAAGAGTGCGCCTGTGCCCATGATAGCAACAATGGCGATACCCACGAGTGCCCATACAATCGGCATGCCCCAGGGCATACCCCACGGTATTGTCCACGGTTCCATTTTGCTGTTTCCTCCTCGTGTATCTCAACAATCCAACCAGTGCTGGTGTTTCTTGCCAATGTGAACAGCCAAGTTCACGCATATGCTACGGAAAGGATAGGTTGCTTATTGCTCTTGCTGACTATTATACTGCAGAGTGGACATATTTTCAACACGATTACTGCTTAACATAGGGCTACGTCAAAGTCGCCCAAGCAAAGAAATTTTGCCCTTCTTGTCCACCCGCTCCCCCTACCCCCGCTCCGCTTGTAGAGACGTAGCATGCTACGTCTCTACGGTTCCCCTGCTCCCCTCG
>CAYPHM010000020.1:0-31896 GCA_964410555.1 uncultured Chloroflexaceae bacterium
GGGGGATTCCGACTCCCTTCTCCCCTCGGTGGGGGAAGGGGCAGGGGATGGGGGGGACAATTATTTTGCATTACTTCACGCTGCCCCCCACCCGAAAAAGCTGCTGAAATGTCGTCTTGTCCTGCTTTTCAAACTGCACCGCCTGCCACAAAAACAACTGTGCCGTCATCAGCGCATCCCCAAGCGCATTATGTTGGGCATGCACCGGCAGCTTTGCCCGCCGCACCAGCGAAAGCAGCGTAGTATCGCGGGGAGTGTTGTGGGAATCCCCGCTACCCCCAAGCATTGCCTCGTGATGTAGCAGCGTCCCCGCAAAGCGGGCAGTATCTAGCACCGGACCGCGCAGCTTTACCCCAAACACATGCTGCAACGCCCGATCCAAGAACTTCACATCAATAGACGACACATGCACAATCATCACCCGCCCCCGCATGCGTTCCACAAACGTATGCAACACCTCAGACAGCGGCGGAGCTTCCACTAAATCAGCACGGAGAATCCCATGAATGCGAATAGACTCCGCCCCGACCAGCGTCTCTTCTGGCGGACGCACCAGCGTATACCAACGGCGATTGACCTGCACTCGCCCCCGTTCAATCTCTATCATCCCAATAGCTAAAATAGAATCTCGCTTGGGATTCAACCCGCTTGTCTCAATATCCAGCGAGGTATAGCTCACCTCACGCCACGGCACATCTTTATCTGGGCGTGGGGCATCAAGATACTGCTGCACATTTTCTGGCAACGATTCCCGCGATGGACGGCGAAAAAAGAACATGCATCCCCCGTCTATCTCGCAGCAAAGAGATCAGTCTGAAATTCCAGCGCAATATTGCGTTGGATACGGGCTACCGCCCACAACGCCTCTTTGAGCTCGCGCCGTTCTAGCACACTGAGCCAAGAAACCGGTACTTGGGTCGTAATAGGCTTATCCCGCTTGACCTGCTCTGCCTGATAGCGCAGCCGTAACAGACTCATCAGTTCAAAAGCCGCCACAAGTTCCTCCTGCCCCGTTGCACTCAGCGAACTTTGATTCTCTGAACACATACGGAGCCGTTCTAGCGTTGACGTTTTGTTACAGCCTGCTTCTAGCGCAAACAACCGCGCCAAATCTACCACTAGCCCCGTACCGCGTACCTTGAGGTCGAGTAAATCGCGCTCCTCCCCACTCCGCTCCAAGACCAGCTTACGGAAAAAGCTAATCGGGGCATGGTGACGGATAGCAACTCGCGCTAGTCTGCCGAGAAACACCTGATGCTCACGGGCTTTGCGGATAATCGGGCGCAGCGCAGACTCCACATCGAGTGTTCCATACACCTTACGGTAATCAAAGAATATCCCCACCCGTAACAGCGTTTTCTCCTGTGGGCTAGTAATCCATTCCTCAAAATAGCCTCTCCATACGGATAAAGGTTGACACCACTGCGGATTGGTCGCCATAATATCACCGGGGCAGCGGGGAAAGCCACAAACAAGCAACTTGTCTATCACATAAGTTGCCATATCTGCAAAATAGCGTTTGGCTTCTGGCGAGGTATCATCAGCATAGACCAGCGCATTGTCTTGGTCTGTCCGAAATACCGCCTCATACCGCCCCTCGCTGCCAAGCAATAGCCACGCATAGGGGCAGGGGGGGGGACCAAGCACATCCTCGGCATCTTGGAGTATACGGCTAATCAGCGCATCATGCGCCATCGCCACCACCCGCCCAATATCTTGCACCCGTGCGCCCTCGTGCAACAGCATACTCACTGTCGCCGTCACCTGGTTGGTATACGCCTGAAAATCATCATCATGCTTGGCACGTTCCAACTGGCGCGGGAGGAAAAGCGGACTTTTGCTTTGCTGGCGCATAATATCGGTATGCGTCACAAGCCCAACCATCGTGCCATTGTGCATCACCGGCATATGGTGAAAGCCATGTTTGAGCATCGTGATCAGGGCTTCAAATATCAGGCTATCAGCAGGCAGGGTAACGAGAGGCGCAGTCATCACCGCATGCACCGGAGTCGTATCGGGGACACCACACGACAATACCTTGTTGCGAAAATCCCTGTCGGTAATGATACCGGGTGGGTCTGACGTAATGACCAACGAAGAAATATTGTGCTCGCGCATCATCTCGGCAGCCTGGCGTAGCGTTATATCTGGTGGCACACTGATGAGGGGAGCCATAATATCGTGCAGTTGCAACCGAAACAACTCCGGCGAAGCATTCGCCTCGCGCACTTGCAACCGGTGGGAAATACGCTCAATAACGGATGAGGCAAAGAAACGGGCAAACGATGGCACATCACGGCGCAATCGGTGGAACATATCGGCGGACAGCAGATAGACCAGCGTCTCCTCGCGGGTGCGGACCGTGACGATAGGCGGACGTTTGCGGATAAGCGAAGGGTAGCCGAAGATTTCGCCTTCATCTAAGCGATCAAAGACCTGCACCCCTTGCTCCCCCTCACGGAGGAGGTCTACACTGCCCCGCTGGATAATGAACAGGTAATCGCTTGGTGAGCCATTGTGAACCAAAATATCGTGGTCGGCGGGGTAGTATTCAATCTCTATCGCATTGGCAACCCGTGCCAAATATTCTTCGGAAAGTTGATGAAATGGGGGTATAGCCTTGAGCACACGAACAATGTCTTCCATAGCGAGGTACCATCCTCAACAACCCTATGCACCAATGCATAGGTATAACAGAACCAACAACATCCCATGCTGCTAGGCAGATTGCCTAGCAGGGGCGAAAGCAAGCGAAAAAGCGCAGCGGGGAGAAAGCCCTGCTGCGCCACATTACTACCGCTTACCGCCGCTCAATGAGCAAACGAATAGCGGTACGCTCCTGATTGTCAATAGCAATGTCAATGAAGGATGGTACACACGTAATGTCCATACCATCTTCTCGCAAATAGCTCCGCGCAATAGCAACCGCTTTGATTGCCTGATTGGTCGCACCGGCTCCAATAGATTGGACCTCAGCAACGCCAAACTCGCGGATAACTCCTGCGATAGCCCCAGCAACTGCGCTAGGGCGAGATCGGGTAGATACCTTCAGCATCTCAGCGGAAGTACCCGGTTCAACATCTTCATTGTCAGTACCGACAGCACGAGCGATTTGAAGCGACTGGGCAGCATTCATTGCGTTCCTCCTTCGAGTTCATCGAATTGGTTGACTTACGGTCTACATTGTAGAAGTTGTCTTTGGATTCCTCTATCGGGCATAATGCACAGCCCGCGTTTCTCGAATAACGGTCACTTTAATCTGGCCTGGATATTGTAGGCTCTCCTCGATCTTCTTAGCAACGGTATGGGCTAAATGGATACTGGCGAGATCGTCAAGGGTATCTGGCTGGACCATCAACCGGACTTCACGCCCCGCCTGGACTGCAAATGCCCGTTGCACTCCTTCAAACGAGGTAGCGATCAACTCAAGAGCTTCAAGCCGCTTGATATACAAGTCTAGGGTCTCTCGTCGGGCACCAGGGCGACCTCCAGAGATAGCATCTGCTGCTTGGACGATAAAGGCTTCGACGGTCTGCGGCTCTTCATCTTGGTGATGGGAAGCGATAGCATGGACAATAGCGGAAGACCTCCCCAACCGGCGAACAATATCTGCCCCAACAAGGGCGTGGGGTCCCTGAACTTCGTGATCTACCGCTTTGCCAATATCATGCAAAAGGGCTGAGGTTTTGGCAACATTGACACTGGCTCCAAGCTCTGCTGCCATATGTGCTGCCAACATTGAACACTCCAATGAATGTTGTAAGACATTCTGCCCGTAGCTTGTCCGGTACTTTAGCCGACCAAGCAGTTTGATAAGGTCGGGATGCAACCCCTGGACATTGGCTTCATACGCCACCCGTTCACCCTCTTCACGCATGATCTGGTCTATTTCATGTTGTGACTTGATTACCACCTCCTCAATACGCGAGGGATGAATACGTCCATCCTTCAACAATTTAATGAGTGCCACGCGGGCGATTTCTCGCCGCACTGGATCGTGACACGAAAGGGTAACAGCTTCAGGGGTATCATCTACAATAATATCTACCCCTGTGGTTTGTTCAAAAGCACGAATATTGCGCCCTTCACGCCCAATAATGCGCCCTTTTAATTCTTCACTGGGAAGATTGACGGTAGATACGGTTAGTTCAGCGACATAATCTGAAGCACAACGCTGAATAGCCAATCCGATAATCTTCCGGGCAGTTTTGTCTGCCTCTTCTTGCGTATGTTGTTCTATTTCCCGAATACGACGAGCGGCATCATCCCGTGTTTCTTTTTCCACCCGTACGAGGATAATCTCACGAGCATCATCCATGGTTAGCCCAGATATGCGCTCAAGTTCCTTGACATGTTGGTCTTTGACTTGGCTCGCTTCTTGATGCAGTTGGGCTATGTCTTTTTCTCGATTCTGGGTTTGTCGCTCGCGCCGCTCAAGGTTATCAAGTTTACGCTCAATATTTTCCTCTTTGCGTTGCAATCGTTCTTCTTGTTTTTGCAATCCATTGCGAGCTTCTCGTATCTCTTGTTCTGCTTCGTTACGAATACGCAGGGCATCGTCTTTTGCTTGTAGCAAAAGCTCTTTTTGTTGAGAACGTGCTTCCTCTACGATAAAGCGGGCTTCAGACTCGCGTTTGGTAATTTCGGCGTTTGCACTATTTCGCAACCACAAAATCCCCACCGTAGCCCCAAGCACCATACCAATAAAGAGGAAAGGCACGGACCAGAGTATCTCTGACGACACACGTAGCCTCCTCCTGACTGCACTGGTTTAAAATTATGTTCTCTTGTTAAGTTGCAGCAGGCGAAACACACGCGGGGTGTATCAAAGAGTGTTCGTATTGCATTGATTTATTGCACACGGGGCTTTGATACCATATCCATGTGATATGGTAATAATACTTCCCAAAACTACGAATGTCAAGCACCTTGCGGATCGCATTTGACAAATGTTCCCCCGCTATAGTATCATAGTGAGCGTAACACATACTGGTTGCAGGAGTAGATTCGCAGCCAGGTATCGTAATGCATAGGATTGGCTGGTGTGTTCCGCCGAAGTGGCGAAACTGGCAGACGCGCTACGTTCAGGGCGTAGTGAGCTTACGCTCGTGTGGGTTCAAATCCCACCTTCGGCACCACTGGATACCATTGTCTGATGGGGAATAGTTTAATGGTAGAACGCCTGACTCTGAATCAGGTAGTTGGGGTTCGAATCCCTGTTCCCCAGCCATACCCTCTCGCCCAGTGGCGAGTTTTTTCATTTTTTGTTGTATCGTCAAAGTAGCTTGTCAGGCAGTCCCGCACCATCCCCGGTGCCAATCGATTGTCTGGAAGGCAAGGAAAGAAACGCATGAGCCAGGACTACACCATAACCGAACAAGATGGCCGTTTCGTCTACAAAGAGGCCGATATGAGTATTACGCTCTACGATGACGGGGTTGCCATTCACGGTGCGCGTGACCCATTCGCCAATGAAACTTGGGATGTGCTCTTCGGTTCTGATGTTGCTAATGCGCTGTTTCGCATTTTTCGGGACGCAGGCGTACATAAACGGTTTATCAATCCTGATGCCTAGCGTCTCCTGATGCTATGCTGCTCATAGAGGTACAGCAGCCACTTAAGGGGTTCTCTCCCTTTGTTGGTTCTGTCTCTCACCGTATTAGAGGATGACCAGCACCAGTTCTATTACTACGCGATTATGGGATCGTGTCCTTCGTTTCCCCTTTATTGCTGGATTCTTTTTGGTCATGCTCTTAGCTTGTCCTTTGCTCTTTTGTGGTAGTGGCAGTCTCATTGTGGCAACCGTTGTATCATCGCAAAAACCAGATACTACCACCCCCATCACCACAACAGCAACGCTTCCTATCACCGCGACCCCAGCGATTACCCTAGCTACCGCAACAGTCATCATCACCCCTACGGCATATCCCGCACCGCCAACCGCTGTGCCGCCAACCGCTGTGCCGCCAACCGCTGTGCCGCCAACCGCTGTGCCGCCAACCGCTGTGCCCTATCCCTCGCCAGCACCCGTTGCGCCAACCCGTGCGCCCTACCCCTACCCCTCGCCTGCTGCGCCAACCCGTGCGCCCTATCCTTACCCATCACCGGCAATATCCAACCCAACGTCAACACCGTACCCGGAACCAGAGCTATCTCCCCCACAGCCGGTGGGTTCGCCGCCGGCAAGTGAGCCAGGAGAAGCGACCTCTGGGGGTTTGGGGATAGATCGCACGGCTTGGGAAGAAAAACAAGGTTCCTCGCAGGGAGCAGAGGGCTTTTTGGAACTCTACCAAGAGGGATCCTTTGCGGTGCAGTATGAGGAAGAGGTTATCTATCACCTGGAGCGTCGGTGGCGCAGCCGTGAAGTTGTCCCGATTGAAGATGCCAGAAACCTGGTCAAACGATTTATCCCATCTGATAGTACGCTCTTGCAAACGATAAACAGTGACAATGGCAGAATTATAGATCGCTACCATAGCGACTGGTTGGCAACCCGCTACCCTGGCTCCAACGCTCGCGCTCTCTGGGGCAATGGTGATCCTGGCGACTTCACGGTGACGTATAAACAAATAGAGGACCGCACCGAATGGTTTATTGTCTCTACGGGTATGGATATGGAAACTGACCCCTAATCCTTGCGATTGGAGATTGGACAGCGTTTATGGCTTACTATGTTCGTGAAAATCTGCCCCCCACGCCCATACTTGGCACCCGCCGCCCGATGATCAACGAGTTCTTTCTGTCCTCCTATACGTTGAGCATCTATGCCGGTTGTGAATTTGGCTGTCCTTATTGCGATGTTTGGTACTATTCTTCGCGTCCGCTCAATGAGATGATACGGGTGCCGCTTGATCTCCCCCAACGGCTTGCTGAAGAACTAACGGATATAGACCGTGGCGATCTCATTGGTATTACCACGTTGAGCGACCCCTACCAGCCGGTTGAGCGTACTTATGGCATTACCCGACAGGTGTTACAGTTGTTTGCCAACGTTGGGCAGCCCTGTCTTATCCTTACCAAAGGAGTAGGCATCTTGGATGACCTGCCTATTCTGCGCCAAATCAACGAGCGGAGTTTGGCTATTGTCATGACTACGTTGCTTACGGTTGATTCGCGCCTTGCGGAACGGCTAGAAGGCAAATCCCCCTCACCCCAACTACGCTTGGAGATGCTGAGGAAATTCAAGCAGGCAGGCATTCCGGTGGGGGTGGTAATTGCCCCGGTGATGCCCTACGTCAATGATACGCCCTCTATTCTTGCTCGTTTGCTGCGGGCTTGTGCAGATATTGGGGTAGACTTTGTTGTGTGGGACTATCTGCATATTCCAGATAGGAGCCACTACCAACGCATCAATGAGCTTATCTTGCGGGTTGGCAACTATCCACCGGGCTACTACCGCGAGTTGTATATGGGAGAGACGCTTCCAACCAAAGCCTATCGGTCTGAGCGCAGCATGGATATTCTCCAGCGGTGTGACAATCTGGTGCTTGATGTACGCGCTCCCCACAAGCTGTATGCTGGCAAGCTAAAGCCTGCTAATGAGGCTGCCCTGTTACTGCGCCATACGGCGTTCCTTGACGCGGTGCAGGGGCGAGACTATATGGCAAAGCTACATCGCAACCTTGCGGCTCTGGTGTATCAGGAGAAGGCGACATTGGATGATCTGCGAGCTAGTCCCTTTTTGCCTACCATCCAGGAGATTCTCGCGCTCCCTACCTAGTGAAACAAACCGGTTGTTATCCTATTCCCCCCCCTTCCCCCACACCTTCGGTCAGCCCCCATCCCCTAACCCCTTCCCCCACTACGCGGGAGAAGGGGAATCGGCAGCCCCCCATCCCCTTGCCCCGCGTCCCACTGAGGGGAGAAGGGGGAATCGGCGGCGGCTCCCCCTCGCCCTTTATGGGAGAGGGGGCAGGGGGAGAGGGTGTTCCGTGCAGCCCCCCATCCCCTACCCCCTTCCCCCGCAAGCGGGAGAAGGGGTACCGGGCAGGTGTCCCCCCACGCCTCAAGGGAGCCGCGAGTGTCAACGAGCGGGGGCAAAGGGGAACCGCGAGGGGCAACGAGCGGATTTCCCGACAGAAACACAGAGACGCAAGAGGGAATCGGGGAGTTAGTATTTGCCCTACACCCCAACCCCCACCACACGATAGGGAAACGTTAGGCGGGCGCGGGTCCATGTATCCTGTTCATCCTGCACCAACGTGAATGTGCCGCCGAGATCATCATGCACAAGCGTCTGGATAATCTGTACCCCTAGCCCGCTGCTGGTGGCAGGGGCAGGGGCAGGCGGGTGGAGGGGACCATCATCGCGGACTTCAACCAGAATCATATCCCCTTCCATTGCCGCCTCTATCTCTACCCGTCCCCCTTCACTTGCCAACCCGTGCGTAATAGCATTGCTAATCAGTTCATTGATGACCAGTGCCAGCACTGTCGCTTCCCGTGAGCCAACCGAGACCACATCACCCGTTACGGTAAACTGTATGGGTAAGCTCATCACCAAGCCAGCACTCGCGGTATCTACTACCTGCCGTGCCAATGCCCCCACAGTTGTGACCCCCACATCCTCGCGGCACAGCAGATTATGCACCCCAGCGATGGACTGGATACGGGCGACACTCTCGCGCAATGCCCGTGCGCCGAGGTTATATGGCTCAATACGGCGCAGTTGCATGGCAAGGAGGGCGGAGATGGTTTGCAGATTGTTTCTTACCCGATGGTGCATCTCTTGCAACATTGCAGATTTGACAGCTAAAGCCCGTTGGCTCTCTTCATACAGCCGGGCGTTTTCAATCGCAATAGCCGCCTCATCTGCAAAGGTACTCAACAAGCGTACCTCTTCATAATCAAAGTGATGCATCTCACGGGTATACAGGCAGATGCTGCCAATCATGCGCTCTCGTGCTTGCAATGGCATACAAAACAACGAGTGGTAATTTGCCGATGTTGCCATCTTTGCCAGTTCAGGGAAGCGGGTGTCCTGGTAGGCATTGAGGATTGCCAATGGGCGATTGCCGTTGGCTTGGTGGGCATCAAACAAGAAGGAGACATTGGCATTATCCACACCATTGTTGCTGTCGCTAAAACTGGCGACTAGTTGGGCAGAGCTATCTTCTTCAAGGTGAAAAATATCAGCACGATCAGCGCGTGCCAATTCAACCGCCTTCTCTGCTATCAGGTTGAGCACCTCGCGCAAATCTAGCTGTTCCGCTATGTGCTTGGAGACCTGCTGTAAGGTGGTGAGGACGTGGACTTTGGACTGGAGCCGTTCGTCAGTCTGTTGGTAGAGTTGGGCATTGGCAATAAAGAACGCCAGCTCTCCTGCTGCCACTTCAACGAAGTTAATCTCTTCTTGGGTAAAGTCTCGCGGTCCCTTTGTCTGAATGTTAATAACGCCCTGGAGTTTGTCGGCAGTAAACTGGAAACGCTCGGCACTAAAAAGGACAATGGGGACTGCCAGCATAGAATGAAACGGCTCTGCGCCAAGCTGTGGCTCCAGGGTAAAGCGGGGGTCATCCCACACATCGCGCACAACCACGGGTCTGCCTATACGTGCTGCCCATCCTGTGACCCCTTCGCCCAGGTGGGTCACGACTTGCCCTACCGACCCCTGGTGTAGCCCACGGGTAGCCCGCAAGACGAGCTCATCCCGGTGCTTGTCGTAGATATAGACGGAGCATACTTCCACGCCTACCACTTGTGCTACCGTTTCCACAACGGTTTGCAATGAGGAATCTAGGTCGAGGGTAGAGTTGGCGGCGGCGATGATGCGGTGAAGACCGTCTAGTTCGGCAACTCGGTTGAGGAGGTGGGTTTCCCATTCACGGGTGCGTTGCTCCTCTTGGGCAGCATGGTAGGCTTGTAGAAGTTCACTTACCACGACCCCACGGGGCATGGAGAGGTGTACTGCCAGGGTTAGCCCAAGTTCTGCGAGCACCTCTGCTGCTCCGCCACGCGCATACCAGATTGTCCCAATATGGTGCAATCGCCCAATGCGGGTTTCGGCTAACTGATCATGTTCCATATCTTTAATCAGTTCCGCTACCCTGGGCCAAGATTCGCGTAGGGGTATGAGGAATTCATCAGCAACGGGTTCTGGTTGTGGTTCTGGTTCTGATTGTTGCATAGGCTTTATTATAGTCTGTGATGCACCCATATGCAAGATGGTATTGAGTTGCCGTAAGTGGAAGGCGTAAGTTGGGATGGAGGTAGAGACGTTGCATGCAACGTCTCTACCTCCAGAAAGGCAACGTGATTGCCTAGTCTAGCTTTTCGTAGCCCGGTAGGGTTAGGAACTCTACGAAATCATCGCTGGTGATGAGGGCACCAAACATTTTTGCTGCCTCTTCATACTGGCCTAGCGAATAGTTCTCACCCTGGTACTGCTTGATATTTTCCATCTCCTCTGCCAGCATTTCGCGGAAGAGCTCGATGGTAATCTTGCGCCCATCATCCAGTACCCCCTTCGGACTGCGTATCCACTGCCACACCTGCGAGCGCGAAATCTCTGCCGTGGCAGCATCTTCCATCAGGTTAAAGATTGGCACACAGCCATTGCCAGCGAGCCATGACCCAAGATATTGCACCCCTACGTTGATGTTGGTTCGCAAGCCCTTCTCGGTGATGGGACCTTGCGGCTCAAACGTCATGATGTCTTCGCTGGTAATCGTGATGTCCTCACGCTTGCGGTCTATCTGGTTAGGCTGAGGCATCTTGGCATTGAAGGCTTCCAGGGCAATGGGAACGAGTCCGGGGTGGGCTACCCACGTCCCATCATGCCCATCGCTTGCCTCACGTTCTTTGTCTGCCTGCACTTTCGCCAGGGCTTCTTTGTTGGCTTTTTCGTCATTCTTAATGGGGATTTGGGCAGCCATACCACCAATGGCGTGGGCATTGCGGCGGTGGCACGTCTTGATGACGTGCAACGAATAGGAGCGCATAAAGTGCGAGGTCATTGTCACCAACGCCCGGTCTGCAAAGATGATGTCTTTGTCGTTGCGGAACTTCTTAATGCAGCTAAAGATGTAGTCCCATCGCCCACAGTTCAGCCCTGAAGAGTGGTAGCGCAGCTCATACAGGATTTCTTCTGCCTCAAAGGTCGCCAAGATGGTTTCAATCAGCACGGTTGCCTTGATATTGCCCCGTGGGACACCAAGCCTATCTTGCGCCATGTCAAAAATGGTGTTCCACAAACGGGCTTCTAGGTGGCTCTCCAGTTTTGGTAGGTAGAAGTAGGGACCTGAACCCCTAGCCAACAATGGTTTGGCATTGTGGAAGAAGTAGAGCGCAAAATCAAAAATGCCGCCAGATACTGGCTTACCATCAACGAGCATATGCTTTTCGTTCAGGTGCCACCCACGCGGACGGACAAGCAGCGTTGCTATCTCCTCCTTGAGTTTGTAGTCTTTCCCTTCCGCGCTGGTAAAGTCTATCTTGCGGTTGTTCGCATCACGCAGGTTTATCTGTCCCTGGATGAGGTTTTCCCATGTGGGGGTGTTGGAATCCTCAAAGTCTGACATGTAAACTTTTGCACCAGAGTTGAGCGCATTCACGACCATTTTTCTGTCAGTGGGCCCGGTGATTTCCACCCGTCGGTCTTGCAAATCTTGGGGAACAGGCGCGACTGTCCAGGTAGGATCATCACGGATCGCCGCTGTCTCTGGAAGAAATGCCGGTTTCCGACCCGCATCAAAAGCCGCCTGCCGCTCTGCACGCAGTTCCAATAGCTCCTGCCGCTTTGCCTCAAAGTTCCGGTGCAACGTTGCAACAAAACTCACCGCCTCTGGGGTAAGTATCTCTTTGAACTCAGGAGTAACGTTTCCCTTGATTTCGACCCCATCTGGATAGTTGGTCATACTCTTTCCTTTCACTTGATTTTTCTCTTGTGCCGTCTATCGTTGCTTTTTGCGGGGATACCGCGAAAAGCGCGGCATCGTACTACCCACATGCATTATAATGCATACTATGCTCCACGCAAAATGGGGGGGATGAGCGGGCGGTGTCAAAATCCTACTTTGCCCCCCACCCCTAGCCCTCTCACGATGACCTACATAATCCTCGTGCCACCACCCGCCGGGGTCATCATAAGCATAGTTCCTTGCGCCGTACATTTTAGGTGTATATCACGATTATCTTGGCAAAATTGAAAAAACCGTTGGTTGGTGAGGTCTAATGAGCAAATAGCAAGCGGTATCATCACGTACGCTCCTTTGCCGTTACCCGTCCCTACCCCTTCCCCCCATCCAAATTTAGTATACAATGCATGATTACGTTCCCTTATCCAAGTTTAGCTCATCCCGCACCAGCACATCTACGGACACGCCAAAAATGTTGGCTATGCACATCAAAATCTCAGCATTGGGTTTCGTTCTTCCCGCGGTGGGACGCAGGGCTAGGGGATGGGGGCTGCCCGGTGAGACATTTTTTCCTCTCCCCTAACCTACCCTTGTAAGAAGAGCGGGGGGTTGCCCGGCTAGAGCCGTTGCATGTAACGGCTCTACAACCGGACTACTCTTGTAAGGGGCAGGGACTATGTAGGATTTCAGAGATAATGAGACTGAACCCCTGAAAATAGGGGAGTTATTTCACAGTTATTGAGAATCATTTCACAGATAGAGAGACCATCCTACATTATTTCACAGTTATTGAAACAATCCTATGTTCCATTGTATTGATTAGTAATGCGTAAAAATGGTCAGTATTAGACCAGTTTCACCATATCTGAGATACATCAGTCTCATTATCTCTGAGACAGTCTCAATAACTATGATACAGTCTCATTATCTCTGAAATCCTACAACAGTAGTCGGACTGGTGTCGTTACGGTAGGCACTGTGGGGTCGCTATGGGGGCGTTACGGTGTCTTACGAGGGGGAGATTTGCCGCATCAAAAGGGGGAGCAGGGAGTGACTATCTTCGTGCTCCCCGCGTTTTTGTGAAAAAACCAGAACAGCAGCCTCACGCATCCCTCACCCATCCCCCACCGATCCCCACCCATCCCCCATACCAAGGGGATACCCATAGCAGTGGTACATCGATGGATGATTAAGGACACTGCAACGAGTGAACGAGGCTTTGCGATGGATGCACGTAACGAGTGGAGCGTAGCGGGTACGCCCGTGTCCCTACGAGTGAGGTTACGCCCACGGCGGGGCTGTTGGCGACTACATTGGCTCCTATTGCGGGCGCGTCCGTCGTCGGGGTTGCTGGAGCAATCCCTTGCAATCATCACCTTAAGTCTTGCCTTGGAGCATGACTCATGCTCCAAGGCAAGGGTTAGACACAAAGGCGGTAGGGGACGTGGGGGCGTGGTATCGGGGTCTGGTGCTCTCCCCTGGGGTCTGGTTGCGGGGACGGGCGCGTCCGTCGTCGGGGCTGTTGGCGGGGTTTGATGCGGCACACGGGCGGATGACGCGGAGATGTTGGGGGTCGCGCCCGGGCGGGTGCGGGTTCCGCCGCTGCCGTCAGGACAGCCCGTGGTGGGGCTGTTCCAACGGGGGGTGAGTTGGGCACGGCGACAACTGGGGCATGGACGTATCTGGCAGCGGCTGTGGCTGCGTCCCAGTGCCCTGCCAGGTCCCTATCCTGATGGCAAAACCACGATCCATCGTTATCCAATTTCGGATATTCTATTGGAATGATTCATACCCTTGTAAGGGCAGGGGTGTAAGGGATGGGGCTACCCAGACTTTGCAATCGTACTAGGCAGACGGAGCGGATGATACTGCCCGTTGTGCTTTGTGCTACAATACGGATGATTAATGATATGGAAAAACCTCAAAGAAAGGTCAGAATAACTTATGGTGCCACGCTCGCTCTACCCGCTGCTGCGGTGTCCATCCTGCCACACCCGCACCCTCTACGTCACCAACGATGGAGTCTACTGTGCATCCTGCGCCACCCACTACCCACGCCACAACGACTACCTCGATATGATGCCCCGCCAGATAACCTACGAATATGTGTCCAAATACGTCTCAGAAGAGGATGAGCTCGCCGATGAACTGGATTACCGCGACCTAGCCCCCCCGCTACTTGCCGCGGGTGTCCGCAACCGTGCCCTGCGCCGTTTGCTCAACATGCGCCCTACCGACATTGTGCTAGACAATGGCTGTGGCACCGCTAAGTTTGCCGCGTGGAATGTGGATAGTGTAGGCTTGATGGTCGGCAGCGACCCTGCGACCCTGTTTGCGGATGCTGCCAGTGAGACGGTAGCCCTTGTGCAGGCAGATACCCGCACGCTCCCCTTTGATGACCATAGCTTTGATAAGGCATTCTCCATAGACGTACTCGAACACTTCCCCCGTGAGGTGATAGACTCCTATTTGCAAGAAACCGCTCGTATCCTGCGCCCCGGTGGACAAATGCTCATTTTCTCCAACACCCGCGAACGCTCCCCCATTCAGCCTATTATAGATATAAGCCGCCATATGGGAAAGCTTTTTGTGAAGGCAGGAGTCTATGACTTTGAGCGCGAGGCTCGCCGCAAGTCTGACCATCTCAAATCACTAGAGACGTGGGAAGAAGTGCTTGATGCAATAGCCCGTTCTGGTATGCGTCCCGTAAAGATTGTCTTTTGGAATAGCCTGTTTACCACCTTTGTTGAGCATGTGCTGATGAAGCTCGGTGAGGTGGCGGTGACAGCCGGCAAGAGGGCAATGACAGCCACTCCCCCCCCTACCCCCGTTGGCAACAATGGGAATCGCCCCAACGACCCGCTGCCTACCGTTGGGGCGCGGGAGATACGCGCTCGCCAGAAGATGCGTGGCTACCTGGATCACAAGGGAGCAGTCTACTACGCGCTGCAAGTGGTCACGCTGATGATGGAGCTCGACCTGTGGTTGTTTGGTTGGATGCGTTCTGGAAGCTACTTTGTCGTCATTGAGAAATAACCTATGCGAATACTCTATACATCACCAGTAGGGCGAGGCGGGGTAGACTTTGGTATCCAAAACATCACCCGTGCGGTGCGCCAAGTGGGGGTACAGACGGAACTGCTGCGTTTGCCAGAAGTGTACAACTTTCTCCCATCGCTTATTCCCGCAGCAGTGCCGCGTCAAGCGTGGCAAGGGTTTGACCTGTTGCAGGGACGCTCACGGGTAGCGTTTGCGCTAGGCAAGCTCGGTCTGCCCGTTATCACCACGGTACACCACCTGACTACCGACCCTGCGCTACAACCCTACAGCAGTTTTGCCCAACGGCTCTTCTATCACCTGGTTGAGTCGCGCTATGATGGTTGGTCTATACGGCATGCTGATGTGGTGGTCTGTGTAAGTCGCTTCACGCAGCGACAGGTAATCCAGACCTACGGACGAGCCGATACAGTACTCATCTTTGACGGCATAGACACAGAGGTTTTTGTGCCGACAGCGGGAATGGTACGGCAGGATTATGGGTTGCCCCCAACTGATGCACGTATCCGATTGCTCTTTATTGGCAACCGCACCCGCCGCAAGGGGTTTGACCTGCTCCCGCGCATTATGGACATGCTGCCGCCTGACTATGTGCTCTACTACAATAGCGGTTTCCAGGGCAAAGATACCACTCCCCCCCATCCTCGTATGGTACCCATTGGCTCACCCAACCGTGCCGAGTTGGTGGCAGCCTATCAAAGCTGCGATATAGTGCTCTTCCCCTCGCGGCTAGAGGGATTCGGTATCGTGCCAGCCGAAGGGTTAG
Source organism: uncultured Chloroflexaceae bacterium (assembly GCA_964410555.1). Taxonomy (GTDB): domain Bacteria; phylum Chloroflexota; class Chloroflexia; order Chloroflexales; family Chloroflexaceae; genus JAAUSY01. The sequence goes on from CAYPHM010000020.1 coordinate 15,679, forward strand.
CGTGTGGTCGTCCTGTTGTGACGACAAACGCCAGCGCCTTGCCAGAGGTGGTAGACGATGGTGAGAATGGCTTTTTGGTAGCCCGTGATGATGTGGCGGGGTATGCGGCACGGGTGCGTCAGCTTGGCGAGGATGCGGCGTTACGGCAGCAGTTTGGGGCACACGGACGCGAGAAGGTAGTGCGCTGCTTTGGCTACGACCAGCTAGGCGCAGGCTTCCAAGCGGTGTATGGGGGGCTGGTTGGGTAAAGACCCTTGCCCTACCATCCTTATCCCACATCTAGGTCTCGCTCATCCCGCACCAGCACGTCTACAGGTACGCCAAAAAAATCGGCTATGGCAAAAACTATCTTCGTACCAGGGTTTTTCCTTGTGCCATTTTCAAGTAGGACAATATGACTCCTGGCAACATCGATCTGTTGTGCAAGTTGTTTTTGTGACAAACCACGTTGTTCACGCAATACGCGCAATTTTTCACCGAACCGCTCTAACATACCAATTCCTTGACGATGGGTATAATCTGTGTTATGCTATGAAAAGTGTTACTGTAATAACACCCCCACACGAATACTTTTGGACGAGATCGTGCGGAGGGAATCTTAACCAATAGGAGCCCCCTACCATGTTCATGATAACCGATTTTTTGGTTTCGTTTGCAAGGCACATGAGAAAGGAGTAGACAGTATGGGTATGCATACGCTGGATGACCTGATGCGAAAGTGGCAGCGGGAGGAGTTGACCCCGGAGCAGATGCTAGGACAGCTGGTGCAGCGCCCCCAACGGCTACGACTAAAGTAATCACCAAGACGGGGCAAAAGGGTATGCCATAGCGGGTGTGGGTGGCTAGAGGGCACCCTTTTGCCCTTTCCCCGTTTTTTGTCATTCTTCAGCAGCTTCTAATACCATCTGTCGCAGAGTTAGACTGATATATCGTCCTTGAGCAATCATCTCGTCAATTATTGGTCGAATAGCAGGAACGAACCCGGCTTTTTTTGCTTCCAATAAAACACCTACAGTACCAGTTATTGGAATACCCTGTTCTTGAGCAACTTTTCGTCCCAAGTGGTCATCAATAATAAGCAACCGAGCATGACAAGCCTGTGCTAACGTAATAGCCGCTACCTTTCCTGCCCCCAACCGTTTTGGTATGGTTAGCGATGCTTTATGTGCAACATTCTGGACAACAAGCCACGGTATTTGCCTCAAATCTGGGGTTTTAGGATAGGCTTTGTAGCTAAATTCAATAAGAACCTCATCCGGTATCCAAATCTCGCCATACAAGTCATGCAACACATGCAGCAAATCTACCCCTACAAAGTTGATAATTGGACTCGTATTACTAACAACGGGCAGAGGCGGCATGCTGTTGCTCCTGCACGAGATCAAGCGCATCATCAAATTCAGATACTTGGTGTTTCCCTAGCAGGTCTAGGAAATCAACTCGTGGTATACCCAGTATTTCGGCGGCTTTGCCGGTTGAGAGTATCCCCTTTGCATAGAGCTTAACAAGGATAGTCTCAAGGTAGGTTTGAGAAAGATGGCTAAGAGCAAGCAACGCTTTTTTGTCCCCATTATCGCAGGCTGCTAGTATCAAAGCGATAACCTCTTCCTCGCTTATATCCGTAGGTAATGCCACATCCTGCAACCCTTGCCGAAATTGCGTTTGTTGTGCTTGCTTGCTTCGTTTGTACTGCAAGAACTCGACAAAATCGAGTACCTCTAGCTGCTGATCAGGCGATAATGTTCGTATTTTTTCTACAACAACATCTTCGACAGTCATCACTCCCCCCTCACCCCGCATCCAAATCTCGCTCATCCCGTATCAGTACATCTACCGTTACGCCAAAAATGTCAGCAATGCGTATGAGCAACTTTGCGTGGGGTATCTTGACCCCCCGTTCTAGCCTGCTCACATGTTCCCTACTGAACCCAAGCATTGCCGCTAGGTCATCTTGGGTCATTCCTTGCCGTTCACGCAGAGTACGTAGTTTGCTCCCGAATCGTTCCATTACAACTGGTGAGGGGGTGCTATAGCAACACAATTTATTGTGTGATATTTAGACAAGTTCATCAATTCCTGCGGTAAAATCAGGCTTTGTGGGTAATGAACTGACTTGTTCTATTGCTTGTTTAACCAATGGTGCATCAATGGATGTAACCCCTTGTTCAACTGCATACATAACCACTGTTGCTGCATTAGAGAGAAGCACACGCGGAAGTTGTCTATCACGCAATAATTCATCCATACCATCTGGGGTAAATGGGTTAATCGTCCCATTTTCTGCTTTATTGACCCGATAGTAATCCAAATGAGCAACAATAATTTGTTGAGACTGATCTCTTTGAGGAAGAGGCAATTCAATTGAATGTGTTGATTTTGGGTCAAGTTTTGCAATTGCGGATAATCCCGCTTCTGTCCAAGCCTGCGAAAGATTAACGGATGCTTGTTGATGGGTAATTAAGACACTTGAAAAGAAATTATACGCTGTGTTGGCATAGCCAGGGCGAACGGTGCATAAAGCAAATTCTTTTGCAAACTCAATACGATGTCTTCGCGTCATTTGGTCAATGAGATTTTCAATATCATCAATGAACAAATACCCTCCACTAAACCTCGCTGTTCGCAAATAATGTACTATATCGTTAAACAGCAGTGTGCGTGAGTAGTCAAGAATTTTTGTGTCTCTTGGTATATAGAAGGGTTCCAAATTTCCATCTCTACGCAGGCTACGGAGATAGGTTTCAAATTCACCTCGTGCTAGAGCTTGAGCTACAGATGGTTGTACTCCTGCTGCTTTGAGTTGTTCGGTTATCTTTGCATCAAGCACATCAACTGCTATGCCACAAGATTTCAATATATCATTATTGAGAAGATTATCGGCATTATCACTCCCATCATAAGATAGGACTTTCAATACTTGCTGTTCTGAAAGTTGATCGTATCGTAGGGCAGCGCGTGAAGCATCAAGCACACCACTTTTACACATATCAACCAGTGCAGATAGAGCTAATTGCTCCATATATCGGCGATCTATTTGTGAAGGAAATGAGACATATACCACAACAGCAGAAAGTTCACCATGAAATTCTGTCTCGCCCCAATCTCTATTGATACGTTGGCGAAAATAGCGTAACAATGCTGTTTTCCCCATACCTCGTCCACTTTGGTGGTCTCCTTGCGACCACAAATAGGCTAGTCGTACACGATTGTAAAAATCATCTGGACGAATCAGCAGCTGTTCAAAGAGATTTATTTTATCTTGAACAGGAGCAGTAGCATAGATTGTTCCATTGCGACGTGGGTCATTGCTATATGGATTTACGACAGGATCGGTTGGGAATGGCAAATCTGTCATGCCAAGTATTTGGTATGGTGACTGTGCAGGTTTTTTTGCTTTTACCGGTAAGTGAACCATTATATGCTCCTTATCAAATTATAAATTTGGTTGTTTTCGCCAGGTCTAACAAGCGGTTTGCGCCGTGCCGAAATACCATCATAACGCAAACCGGTAGTAAAGGGCGAAGATTGCTTTTGTAACAATTGACTCATACCTTCATCAAAGGATGATTCAGGTATTTTTAGTTTTTCACACACAAAATCACGTATCTCTGGTACATCGTAATAGCCACCTTGAGGAACTAAATTAGTAAATGCTTCATTGATTGATTGTAAAAATATATTCAATGTTTCTTTATCTTGAAAATCTGGCTCACTCAAGTAAAAGCTAAAGGTTTCGTTATCAACATCAACAATTGGAATAGCAAGGATGATATGCCATAGATATACAGCGGTTGTAAGAGTACACGGCGAATAGTTCTTTATAAATTCGCCCCCCTGATGGGTAACTTTCCTCATGTTCAAGAGACGAAGACTGGCAAGTCGATCACAGAGTGACCGAAATAAAGGAACACTAATATGTTCTTCAGGAAATAAAAACTGGATAATGCGTTCTTGTAAGGCATCTTCGATCTTTTTTGGGCTTTTACGAGTAAGTTTTGCCAGAACATCCTCGCTTACCCTTTGGGCTTCGTCACCAAATGTCGGATTAAGTAATGTTGGAATATAGCTATCTTGTTTCAGGAAAGCACTTTCAACAATGGGTCGATAGATACAACCTACTTCCATATGCCTTTGGAATACTGCGCGTAAATTGTCGTATGTCTGAAGATGGACACGTATCATGAGATGACGTAGTTCACTATAGTGCTTTTGGTTGAGTAAGAGAAGGGCGTGTTTCCCATCATCGGTTAAGACATAGGCTCCTTTTATAGATTGTGCGAACTGAAAGTGAACAAGCTCTTGACACACTTTTTCACCAACCGTCTCAAATGTTCCGCGTGGTTCAGGCAGCATTAGACGAAGTGACTTGTCTTGTACATATTTGAGGATGTTATGAGAAATAGTAGTAATCTGTTCTTCTCTTCGAGCAGTTTCAGGCAAACCATCTATAACACGAAGTCCAATATAGTGATAATTTACATCAGTAATATTATAACTTGTTATTCTCATATGTACCCTCATTTCCTTGCTTTATCGAATACAACACTTAATTGTGTATATTCAGAATTGATTTCTCTAAAGTCTTCTGCTAATGCTAGGGTATCTAATTCACATACCGATTGAATAAACATTTTATTTTCTGACAGACGACTATACCGACTAGAAAACCACGTATCACGTAATGCAAAAGAAAGACGGTTTATCTTTGCACAGAAATCATAAAAGCGTTCCAGATATGTACTCTCTATTACTAATCCATTACGTATAGCTCTTTCTAAGAATTTCGCATTATGAATAAGTATTGGTAATGGTCGTAGCAGTGGCGAAACAGGATGGATTCCTAACCCAAGACACGCAGCAAGTCCACTTTGCTCAAATGTTATACTTGACATGAATACTGGACAAATGTCTTTCAAGAGTAAATCTGGATTACAAACGATATAATCAAGCAATTTGGCAAAAAAAACAATCACATCATTTTTACGGGGATGTTGTCCATGTCGGTTCTTTAATTCTGCTATTGCACAAAAATTTTCCGCCTGTGCAACAAGATCAATTTCATGGAGCATACCAGAACTGGTAGATAAACCTGAACCAAGAGTCATCTCCCGTTCTTGTGAAATAGTCCATCCCTGTAGCTCACGCACACAGTACTCACGAAATTGTCTTTCAAAACCTTGATCTTTTATGGTGTCACGAGGGATATGCTGCCATTCCTGGGCAACAAAAATATAACAGGAACGGGAAAATCTCTTGAGAGGTTCTGAAGATTGATATTCGTCACGGACATACATTGGGTAGCTCCTTTTTTCTACTTTGTGTATCTTATAGAATTACGTGACTTTTGTCAATCCCCTCACCCCTCATCCAGGTCTAGCTCATCCCTCACCAGCACGTCTACGGATACACCAAAGAATCCCGCTATTCTATAGGTAAGCTCTATACCGGGCTTGCGTGTACCAACCTCAAGTTGGTTCATATGGGTTTTGGCAATATTCAGTTGTTTAGCTAATTGCCGTTGTGATAACTCCCGTTGGGTGCGTAACCGATGTAATTTTTCAGGAAATCGTTGGAGTAACCCTGTGTGGCTTTCCCTCATTCACTAGCCTCTTCTCGCTCATCCATCACTAATGCATCTACCGTTACCCCAAAGAAATCGGCGATTTTGAATATAACTTCTGTCCCCGGATTGCGATTCCCACTCTCTAGCTGACTCAAATGGGAAGGGGAAATACCCAGGTGTTTGGCTAATTGTCTTTGTGATACGCCTCGTTGAATACGTAACCGATATAATTTTTCAGGAAATTGTTGGAGCATAGGACCTTGACAACAACATAACTTATGTGATATTATGACCCTAATTGTAATCACCTCCACACGATCTCGCCAAAGTGTTCGTGCGGAGGGAATCTTAACCAATAGGGGGAATCCCCCTACACCATGCATGATAACCGATTTTTTGGTTTCGTTTGCAATGAACATGAGAAAGGAGTAGACAGTATGGGTATGCATACGCTGGATGACCTCATGCGAAAATGGCAGCGTGAGGAGTTGACACCGGAGCAGATCATTGGGCAGTTGTTGCAACACATAAGCGTGTTGTACGAGCGGTTGCGGTTGGTGGAACGTAGCCTCAACGCCGAGCGGCGAGCGCGGGAACAGGCAGCGCAACCCGCGCCCCCAACGGCTACGACAAGCAAGTAATGAGGAAGACGGGGCAAGAGGGTATGCCATAGCGGGTGTGGGTGGCTATGGGGTACCCTTATTCCCCCCCATCCAAGTCTCGCTCACACTGCCCCCTGCTCAACAAGCAAGCGGTAGGCTTCCTCTTGGATCGCTTGGGGGTCTACCATTGCTGCCAGTTCATCTGCGTCATAGCGTCCCTCGAAGGATTCAAGGGCAGCATGTTCAAGGGCTGATTGATAGGCTTCGGACAAGATGTGTCGCATTTCGTCTGCGGTAAGATAGGTACCACCAGCTTTGCGGCGTTTATTGGTCTTGCGTATCTCGCGCAAGGCATTGCGAATAGAAGTCTCCCAAGAACGAGTCGAACGTTTTTCTGCCACTTGCTTGATAATATGCAGCAGGATGATGATAGCGAAACTGTCTATCCGGTTAATCTTATCTTCTTTGCTCATTTCTTCCAACTCAGTCACGATGATGAGGGCATCATCATAGCGGTGCTGTTCAAGACATGTTCGTAGCTCTAGTAATTCTTCCATAGTCGGTTCCTCTCACCCCTCATCCAAGTCTAGCTCATCCCACACTAGCAACATCTACTGGTACCCCAATTGTCAGCATGATGCCGTATCACACTGCCCCCTGCTCAACAAGCAAGCGGTAGGCTTCCTCTTGGATTGCTTGGGGGTCTACCATTGCTGCCAGTTCATCAGTATCACAGCGTCCCTCGAAGGCTTCAAGGGCAGCATAGCTGAGGGCATAGGGGTAGATTTCGCTTATCACCTCTTTTATGTCATCACGAGTAACGTAGAACCCACCAGCTTTTCGCCGCCGATTGGTTCGTTGGATTTCATACAACCCATTTTTGATGGATGTGTCCCACGAGCGTGTAGACCGTTGTTCTGCATGCCGCTTAATCAAATGCAAGATGATAACTTTGAGAAAGCTGGCAATTTTGTTAATCTTATCTTCTTTGCTCATTTCTTCTAGCTCAGTCACGATGATGAGGGCATCATCATAGCGGTGCTGTTCAAGACACGTTCGTAGCTCTAGTAATTCTTCCATAATCAGTTCCTCTCACCCCTCATCCAGGTCTAGCTCATCTCGCACCAGCACGTCTACGGATACACCAAAAATATTGGAGATTTTCAACATTAACTCGGTACCAGGCATCCTCCTGCCACTTTCAAACAGGTTGACGTAGGCTCTGCTTATCCCTAGCTGTTTGGCAAGTTGCCCTTGTGATAGCCCTTGCTGTTCGCGTAACATGCGTATTTTTTCTGGGAGTCTTTGTATCATAAAAATAGCGGTATTGACACTAACAATAGTCTATGGTATTCTTTTAATGTGAAACATATTGTTGCACCCCCCCGCACGAACACTTTGGACGAGATCGTGCGGAGGGAATCTTAACCAATAGGGGGTAATCCCCCTACACCATGCATGATAACCGATTTTTTGGTTTCGTTTGCAATGAACATGAGAAAGGAGTAGACAGTATGGGTATGCATACCCTAGAGGAGCTAACGCGAAAGTGGCAGCGTGAGGAGTTGACAGCGGAGCAGATGGTAGGACAGCTTGTGCAGCACATGGGGGTATTGTATGAACGGTTGCGGTTGGTGGAGCGCACACTGAACGCAGAGCGGCGAGCGCGAGAACACACAGCGCAACCCACCCCCCCAACAGCTACGACTACCAAGTAACGATACAGACGGGCAAGGGGACACCAGCGCGGGTAGGGTTGGTGTCACCCTTGCCAACTTCATTCACACCTTGCTATTTGGCGTGCTCGATTGAAAAGCTCTAAAACATCACGAGGGACTTTTTCTTTACAGGTACAAACCCTTCCGAGATGTTTGCCAAACTCAGGTTTTCTAAAGTGATCATTTCGTGAACTTGTTACATTTTTAACTGATTTCTTTATATTATCTGAGAACTTACCATTCTGACCTCTTATTTCAGAGATGTGATCTATATCCCAATCCATTCCATCTCTTGGATAACCTAAATTAAGTGCATCCACGATTATAGCATCTGAAAAAGCATCCTCAAATTCTGCTTCTCCTATATAGATTATTTTTGTAGATATAAAATCTTCTGAAAAACCTGACTGTTTGAAAGCATCCTTGGTAAGTTTAGCTCTCTTTCCCTGGTTGTGAACCTCCGTATCCTTATCAAGAAAAACTACTGTAAGTTCCTGGCGATTCTTTCCTAATAATTTCAAAAACTCCCCAGTAGCACCGTTACCCTTAAGATTTATGATACGTATTCCATCTTCAAGCAGACTGCGTTGGTAAATGTTTTGATAGATGATAGGCAAAGCATTCTCTTCAGTTTCTCCTTCAACTAATACAAAACATTTTTCATAGAACATAATAGTATTAGTAATTCCAAGTTGTTGAGCTAAATATTTCAAGAAAAACTCAATTTTCTCGTCATCTTCTGTTTCTAGTCTTTCAATAGAAGTGCTTCCATTGTTGATACGCAAAAGATTTATACTTTTAGTAGGAGCTCGATCTATCATTGTCAAAGAATGTGTACAAAGTATAGTTTGAATATTACTCCGCGTAGAATATGTAATATCCGAGATTGCTTGGTACATTACTCTCTGTGCTTCGTAGTGAAGATTAGTATCAGGTTCATCATAGCCTCTTATTATCAACGGTAGATTTTGTCCTTGAGATGATTGCGAAACAGAAATATTTTTATCCCAATCAAGAACAGCCATCCACATTCTTCGTTTGGTACCATCTCCTACATTTGAAAGATAGTGGAGTCCTCTTCCATCATCCACTTGAAACTCCCCGCTTTTGAGTCCACTGCTAAAATCAATTGATGGATCAAATGAAATATCCTGGATTTTATCAGCATAACGTCGAACAAAATCAAGGAGTTCCCCTACCTTGTTTTTTATTTCTTCCTCTGCTCTTTCTTTAATCTCAATTAATCTGCTGTCCAGTTGCCTATTTGCTACATCTTGAAAAATGGTTTGCTCATACACTTGTCGCAGTGTTTTCATTACAAAATTTTCTGGACTTGAATAGTCAATTGCTTTATATCGTTCAAAACGGGGCAAAAAATCACTTTGCTTTTGAGGAAATGGCAACCACACCGCTTTTTTAGGAGACTTTTCCGCACTTTCTTCAAGCCATTTAACTCTATCATCGTTAGTTTTTTGCTTAGACAAAGCATCTGGATCAAACGCTTCAATTAGAGCTTCAAGTTCAGGTTTTCTCATTTTGGTAAAATCTTGCCTAAGTCTTGAATCTTCAGGTTGATTACCCCAATAGTATATTTCAACTGAATCTCTTTTCCAATACTTACGAATTTTCACCTTGTTATCGACAGCAAATAGTTGAGCATTTGTATCTTGTTCATTAATTTCTAGCTCAACGATAGCCTCAATAGAATCATCATTTTGTTGATTAGTTGTTTGATAGAAAAAGTCTTTATCATCTGGTCTATGAGAGCTAAAGACCATTTCCAATATATCAAGAACAGAACTTTTACCAGAGTCATTCTCTCCTATTAAAACAGAGAGTCTTTCAAATGGTATTGTTACTTGTTTCAACGACCTGAAATTCTTAATTTCTAAACTGATGAGTCGCATACATATTCTCCTTATTTTTAACAAATATTCGTATCACATGTTACTTGACAATAAACCTACCCCCATCCCTCACCCCACCGCCGCCGCGACCCGCCCCGCCGCGGGCAGCATCCCCGGCACAAACTCCTCGCCCGTGAGCCGCTCGTAGGCAGCGATATAACGGCTCGCCACCTGCGCCACGAAATCATCTGGCATCGTGGGCGGCACACCATCGCCGCGATAGCCCCGATTGGCAAACCAGAGCCGTAAGAACTCCTTGTCGAAGCTCTCTGGCTCGCCACCCGGTGTATACGTTTCTTGCACCCAATAGCGGCTAGAGTCTGGCGTATGCACCTCATCTATCAACGTCAACTTGCCATCCAATAGCCCAAACTCGTACTTCGTATCTACCAACAACAACCCCGCATCGCGTGCCACCTGCTGCCCATACGCAAACAGCGCGAGGGCAGCCTGCTCCACCTGCCCCCACAACTCCTCACCTACAATCCCCCGCGAAATAATCTCCTCACGGGTGAGCCGTTCGTCATGTCCGCCTGCTGTCGCCTTCGTGGTGGGCGTAATAATCGGCTCAGGCAGCGCGTCATTCTTGCGTAGCCCATCGGGGAGCGCAATACCGTAGGGCTGCCGCTCCCCCTGTGCATACAAAGACCACAACGAAGTCTTCGTCACGCCCGTAATATACCCCCGCACAATCACCTCAACCGGCAGCGGCTCAACCTCATAGGCTATCGTCACATTGGGGTCGGGGATGGAGCGGACATGGTTTGCCACAATGCCCGTAGTCTGGGCAAACCACCACCCACTCAACTGGTTGAGTACCTGCCCCTTGTAGGGGATAGTCCCAAGCACCCGATCAAACGCCGACACCCTGTCTGTGGTAATCAAAATACGCTGCCCATGATGCTGGTACATATCGCGCACCTTGCCCACCTGTTTTTCGCCATAGCCGACCAGATCAACGCTATGCAGCGCATGCGGAATCGCCGCGATAAGTTCATTGTGGTTTAGCATGCTTTCACTCCATTGACAAACAACGATAACCCCAACATTCCCCGCTCGCCCCGATGCCAGCGCGGATGCTGCCACGGGAAAACGTGATCCTCTGGATGGGGCATCAATCCCAACACATTGCCCTGACGATTGCACAACCCGGCTATGTTCGCGTGTGAACCGTTGGGATTGGCAGGGTAGGGGGCGCGTATACCGCTCTCGTCTGTATAGGTCAATGCGATAAGATGCTCATTGTGCAGGGTCGTGAGCACATTGCGGTCAAAGGCAATGAACCGTCCCTCGCCATGCGCCACAGGACACAGGATAAGCTCATCTTGCATCCCCTGCGTGAAGAGGCATGGACTCGTCTTGGGGCGCAGATGCACCCAACGACAGGCAAAATGCCCCCGCTCATTGGTTGCCAGTGTGACAGGACGCGAGAGGTCGGGGACTGCCAGATTCTCGTTATCGCCTGGTAACAAGCCAGACTTGACTAGCGTTTGAAACCCATTACAGATACCAAGCACCGGGCGACCTTGCTCAACAAAAGCGTTGATGTCGGTTTGTAGCCGATGGCGCACATCCAATGCCCATAGCGACCCTGCGCCCAGGTCATCACCATAGGAAAAGCCCCCCGGTAGCACGAGCATCTGGTAGTCTAGCAGACTGCGCTCGCCATTGATAAGCTGGTTAATATGCACAATCTCTGGTTGCCCACCCGCCAGTCGACCCGCCAGTGCCGCCTCTCTATCGCGGTTTGTGCCATTGGCATGCAGCACCAGCACCCGTGGCGAAGTGGTGGCAGGGGTTGCAAGCCAACTATCCTGTGCCGATAGCATGGTTATAGGCTCTCGGTGGGGAGCAGGTTCTCCCCGCCACGCCTGCTCCAGTTCCTCTACCGTAGCCGACAACAGTTCGTCACCATTGCGGCTATGGATACGCAACGTTACCCGATTGATCGGCTCTCCCCACGAGGGGCAAACGTGACCAATGAGCGCATGGGGGGTATTCGCCTCTTTACACAACGCTTCAAAGGCTTGGGTATGCTGTGGGCGCACCTCTACCACAAAGCGACACAGCGACTCGGAAAAGAGCAGGATGTCATCACGCACTACATCCTCTGCTGTTGGCATAGTAGCAGGTATCGTCTCCAGGTCAACGTCTGCCCCCACCCCACCAGCAATACACATCTCAGCTATTGCCACCCCTAGCCCCCCTTCGGAGCAGTCGTGGCACGCCGTGATAATGCCCGCATTGATAGCCCGATGCACCAAGCGCAAACGGTCTAGCGCGTTGGGGATAGGCTGTGGGGGGCAGCGGGGCATCCTATCTACCGGCGGATTGACCAGCAGCGCATAGTGACTACCACCAAATTCGGCTCGTGTATCACCTAAAACATACAGCAGACTATCGGTATGCTTGAGGTCCATGGTCATAGTCTTGTGAATATCTGGCACGATACCAAGCGCAGATATGAGCAGCGTACCGGGGATGGCGTGTTTGCGTCCATCCGCACCGAGATACTCGTTGTTGAGACTATCTTTGCCAGAGATAAACGGGGCTTGGTAGGCAATAGCCGCATCATAGCACCCCTGGGCAGAACGCACCAAGCTGCCTAAACGGTCTGGCAAATTCGGGTTGCCCCAACAGAAGTTATCCAACAAGGATACCTGATCAGGGTCTGCCCCCACACAAACCGCGTTACGCATGGCTTCGTCTATGGCAGCAAATGCCATCGCATACGGGTCACGCTCGCCGTAGGTTGGGCAAATGCCGGCGGAGAGGGCTACCCCCTTGATGCTAGGCGGTTGATCTGCCTTAGCTTGGGTTGCCCAGTGCTCGCTCTGCTGCTCGCAATAGTCCAGCGGCACAAGCACAGTGGCATCGCTTGGTCCGTTATTCGCGGTGATAGGCTTGACGATTGTCCCCCCTTGCACCTCGTGGTCATAGCGGCGCACAACCGACTCCTTGCTACGGATATTTGGCATTGCCAATAGCCCAAGCAATAGCCCCTTGTAGCTCGCGGGGTCGGGAGCGGGGGGCAGTCTGTCGCGGCGTGTTGGCTCGGCGCAGCCAGCATGTCCCCGCCATACCGCCTGTAAATGGCGTTGCGGGATGCCATCATGGAGAAAGTCCATCGCAATATTGCCTACCGGTTTATCCTCATAGACCAGTTGCAACCGCCCGGTGTCGGTAAAGGTGCCAATACAAACCGCCTCAATATTCTGTCCATTGGCAAGCTGTTGTACCCGTTCCCAATGGTGCGGAGGCACTGCCAGCACCATACGCTCCTGCGCCTCGCTCAACCAGACTTCCCACGGGCGCAAGCCGGGGTATTTGAGCGGCACTGTTTCCAAACGTACATGCGCCCCCAGGTGTCGCCCCATCTCCCCCACAGCCGATGCCAAACCGCCTGCGCCACAGTCGGTAATGGCATGGTAGAGTTGTTCATCACGCGCCCGCAACACCACCTCAAGCACCTGTTTCTCGTGGATAGGATGACCTATCTGCACCGCACTACCGGCTATATCGCTGGTTGTCTGGTCCATCTCCATACTAGAGAAGGTCGCACCGCGTAGCCCATCCCGCCCCGTTCGCCCACCTATGACAATAATCAGGTCGCCAGTTTGGGGCGATGTGGGGTGGCTGCCATTCGGCAGAATACCCAGACATCCACAGAAGACCAGCGGATTAGAGGTATAGCCGGGGTGGTAGAAGATAGCCCCATTCACCGTGGGTATGCCCATCTTGTTGCCATAGTCTTCAACGCCATGTATCACCCCATCGGCAATGCGGCGCGGGTGCAATACCCCTTGTGGCACATCGTTTGCTGGCATATCCGGTGGTCCAAAGCAGAGGATGTCGGTATTGGCAATGGGGCGAGCACTTACGCCAAGAATATCACGCACTACCCCGCCTACACCGGTATTAGCTCCCCCAAACGGCTCTAATGCTGAGGGGTGATTGTGGGTCTCTACCTTGAACGCCAAATCCCACTGGTCATCAAAGGCAATGATGCCAGCATTGTCTACAAACGCCGAGCGTACCCACGGTTTGGCGATCTGTTCGGTGGCGGCACGTATGGCACTCTTGAGTAGCCCATTGATAACTTCTGGCACATCCTCGGTTTCGCCACCTAAGCCATCGTCATGAGCATAGCTGCCATTTGTCAGCGAAATCTTGGCACGAAACGTCTTGTGAACGCAGTGCTCGCTCCATGTTTGCGCGAGGGTTTCCAATTCAGCGTCGGTGGGGTCACGCCCCTCCTGCCCATAGTAGGCGCGTATCGCCTGCATCTCGCTGAGGTCAAGCGCGAGTCGCCGTTTGCTGCTTATCTCGCGTAGCTCATCGTCATCTGCCATCCGCAGCGGAATAACCTCTACGGTAGTATCAGTCTGCTGGTAGGGAACAAACGGCGGCTCAATATGCTGATCTATGGCGTAGCGTTGCACTACCGGGTTGGAAAAGACCGTCCGTGCGAGGGTATGCAGTTGCTCTTCATGCAGCGTCCCATGCAACACATACCGCTGCCCCGTGGCGGCATGGGTGATGGTATCTATCCCTAGCACTGCAACTGCCCGCAGCAGGTTCTCGGCGGCGGGGTCTGTCACACCCGGCAGCAGCGTTACATCTACCGTATGCTCCATTGGATCGTGGGATGGAATCGCCATTGGGAGGGGGTATTCTTCATGCCCCACATCCTCTGCCGCTTCCGCCACATCTGTTGTTTGGGTATCGGTGTTATCTCCCCCATACTCTTCTCCCTCTCCCCCTGCTGCTTCCCCCACGAGGGGAGTAGGGGATACATTGTCTTCCTCATCCTCTTCTCCCTCTCCCCCTGCCCCCTCTCCCATAAAGGGCAAGGGGGAGATGTTCCCCACACCATCCCTTGCTTTTATGGGTAGGTCAGGTTGTAGAGACGTTGCATGCAACGTCTCACTGGTCAATCCCTCATCCTCCGTCACTTCCCCCACGAGGGGAGCGGGTGAATGGATAGAAGCAGGCATAGTGGTAGTGGTTGGGGGGGTATCCTCACCTGACACAGACTCCTGTACGCTCTCTACACTTGGTTCATCGCTTGGTTCATCAGAAGATGGGGTATCCATAGTCGATGGATCGGTGGGGGGCGGGGTTGGGGGATTGTAGGCGAGCAAGGAATAGCTCTCAATTACGCCATCTACAAGCAACTCTTGAGTAAGGTATGTTACCTGTTCAGGGGTGAGCGTTCCCTGGAGAAAGTAGAGCCGATTCATACGGCACGATATTACTTCTGGCACCCCTGCCTGATGGCATGCATTGACGAGTCTGTCGTTAGCCTCTTCGTTGCGTTGGTGGACTTGGATACAGGTATAGCTCGGTTTTTCCATAGAGATTCTCCCTCATACTAATTTTTGGAAACGGTTTTCGGTGCCAGAAAGGAGTCGTTGAATATTGCTGCGGTGCAGGTAGAAAATAGCTCCCCCTGCGGTAATGATAAAGCCTGCGTACACAGGGTCAAGGTTGCGTTGAGTAAGCCGTAGTAATGCTGTTGCCATCACTGCTGCTGCCGCCGTGAGCGAGCTTACCGACGAGATGCGGGTTGTCGCCATGATGCTGCCCCATACTGGCGCACCCACTGCCACACCCTGGGGGAAAATAGCCAACAACACGCCTGTTGTTGTGGCTACAGCCTTGCCTCCCTTAAAGCCCATAAAGATCGAGAAGGTGTGTCCAAGCATAGCCCCCGCGCCAATAGTGACGACTGCTGCTGGTTGCATATGCAGCTTATTCTTGGCAATGTAGGTCATGGTCAAGCCCTTGATGGCATCGAGCAGCATGGCTGCCACAAACGACCCAAAGCCACATGAACGCCACACGTTGGATGCCCCGATATTGCCACTCCCTACGGTACGCAGGTCTACCCCCTGGGCGCGTGCCACGAGGTAGCTAAAGGGAATGGAGCCTAGCAGATAGGATGCTGCCGTCAGCGCAACCGTCTGGATTGGCTGAAAGCCATGCGTTGGCGGCGTGGGCGAGTCTGTTGGCGACAGCACAAGCAGCAGAGGCAGGGTTGTGGGAGCAAGCGGGTGTTTGGTAGCCCCGCTTCCCACAGTGAGCGATGTGGGGGTATGGTAATCGGGTGATACATGCTGCCCTATGCAGGCAGCGAGACGGTGTGCGCTATATTGCAATGTTCGCAATCGTGTTAGGTTATTGTTCATACGTTTTTACCCTGTATTTAGGAGTTAGACTAATACTGCGAGTTCTTCTTGCGACAGTCCGGTAATCTTGGCAACATCCATAGGGGAAAACCCGCTTTCCAACATGTTGTAGGCAATTTCCAACTTGCCCTCTAGCTTGCCCTTTAGTTCCCCTTCAAGCAATCCCTCTAGTTTACCCTCTTGTGCGCCTTCATCATACTTGTGTTGCAAGTGTGCCTGATATTCGTTTTCCTCTAT
>CAYPHM010000020.1:31996-46643 GCA_964410555.1 uncultured Chloroflexaceae bacterium
CTGAAACAGTTTCTTGAAAACGACCTGATTATTTAATGGTGCTAACAGCATAGGGTTACGCTCCTTTCATCATTTCTTCAAACAACCTCATTTTAATTTGCCTATCATATCTAGTAACTGTTCTGGCTTGCCGCGTACATAATCCCTTGTCATCGCGCCTGAGACAATGCTGTGCAAGATATACCACAGCGAACTATTCACCTTTGCTACCGTGCCAATTTCCTCTGCCCGTCGTGCTATAGCTCCATACAGGTATTCGCCTTCGCTTTGGGTGCGCCCTTGCTGGAGATCGCGTTGAAGCGAGGGAGACTTGCCGCCACGTCCGCCTGCAATAGCTCGTTGTAACAGTTGCATCAGCAACCAAAAGGGGAGATGCTGCATCAGCACTGCCAGCAACGCCGCAGGGTAGCCTGGCAGATTCACCGGCTGCACCCCCAACCGCCGCATGACCGCTATTCCCTCTAAAAACGCCTGTCGTTCTAGGGCTACCAACCCTGGATGGGCATACACCGCATCTACCGGCATGTCCAGAATAGCCGCGGTTGCATTGCCAAGCATATTCAGCAGAGCCTTTGACCATTTGAGAGCTTGGTAATTATCGTAGGTCTGTACCGGAAAACCTGCCGTTTGGAAATGTGTTTTCCAGGGTGCTATCTTGTCTCTCGTGTTAGCCCCTACGGGGGCAAGGCAGATACCACCGGCTTTGGTGACGGTGATCTGTCCTGGCGATTCTGGCTCAACCGAACTGGTAATGGCTCCAGATAGCAGATGGTCTGGACCAAAGGTTGCTGCCAGTGTTTCTTCATTGCCTATGCCATTTTGTAGCGTGAGGATGAGCGCGGGGTTAAGTGCGGTGAGGGTAGGCAGTGCGCCAGCGGTATCGTAGCTCTTGACGCTAAGTATTGCTAGATTAGGTTGTTGAAACGTTGGGGGGAGCGCAGCCGGAGCAGTCGCCACTGGCAATGACTCAACCGTTTGGGTCTGTCCCTTATGGTTGATGTGCAGCGCAAGTGAGCGCAGCGATTCTTCCCCCTTTGGTCGGGTGACAACAGCGACCTGCTGTCCAGTCTGTGCCAATCTGCCCGCTACCAATAGCCCAATAGCCCCACCACCTACAACAACAATTGTCACAACATGCTCCTCTAATCACTATGTCCATTTGTTTTGTCATTATAGCACATACCCCATGCCGAAAGGCTTAGAAACACCAACGTTACAAACATCAGCACACTTGCCATTATCCAATACTTGCCAACAAACAGGGGCCATATAAGGAGGTTACTCATTTGGGCAATGACGAGTAAGCCTAGCCAACCATAGCTTGCTCGTCGTGATAGTATAGGCATCACCATTGCCAGTGCTGCCAGCAGTGATACGCTGATAGACAGCATGTACTGTGGGCTAAATATGCGGTTTACAATAAAGAAGATTGCCGGGGCTAATGCTGCCAGTATGATGGTGCGTTGCAATGAGCGCGGGCGTAGCAGGGCGGTGATGCCTAGCAATGCCAGCGTCCCCAACTGCACCCCAGTCATCAGTGGCACAGACAATGCCCCACGCCGCAGCATCCCCCACGGCGCATCTAGCGCATCGAGTACGGTAGGGTCGCGTAGTAGGGCTACTAGCATCCAGATACTCTCGCCAGTCATACCCCGTCCCCCTTGTACCAGATAGGGCATGAGGAAGGTATCTCCATTGACCAATACAAAGGGAAGCGAGCAGAGGGCTATTGCTGCAAAGTGTAGGGCAACGAGTGACACGAATGAATACCAGCGGCGTTGGCGCAACAGGTCTAGGGCTAAGAATGGCATCACGAGCAGCGGAGTCCATTTTATCATCCCGCCGAGCCCGGCAACTAGTCCCGCTAGACCATTCGCTAGGCTACCCCGTAGCGCAAACAACGCTAATGCCCCTACAGTTAGCAGTGCCGGGAGAGGGTCGTATTTGCCAAAGACAAACGGCTCAAGCAGCGGCGAAAAGGCATAGAATGCGGCAGGGGCAAACACCCATTGGGAACGTATGAGGGAAGGGGAAATCGGCTCTCCCTCGCCCTTTATGCGAGAGGATTCGGAGGGATTAGGTGACAAGGCAGCAACCCCCAAAATGACCAATGAAACGATAATGAGCATGTCACAGGCAATATTGAAGAGGGGCAGGAGCAAGGCAAAGAGCTCACGGCTATTACCACTCAGCCAACTTAATGCTGCCCACGGGATGAGCGCACCAGCGGGATACTCTACCTCTGGTAGCCCCCTCTCGCGCAACGCCATACCATAGGCATAGAAAAGCTCAACATCGGGGTCTAGTCGGGTGTTGCCGCTCAAGAGTCGTACCATTAGCATGAGCAACCGTGATAGTGCGCCACTGATAACCAGATACAGGGCAAGGGATAGTATGTAATTCCCCACCCCCCGCAGTGGGGGATGGGATGGATGCTCAAGCGAGGATGAAGCGACTTTGCCTGCCCCGACAATGGCAAGCAGACCACTAGCCCCCAACAGGGTAATTTTTGCCCAAGTAGGCATAGCTATGGTGATGGTAAGAATGTAGGGGGTAGCGGCAGCTATTGCCCACAGCAGCATAGACGGAGATGTAGCATAGCCTACCCGCGCCGCCCATCGCCACGCCAGCACCCCAACCCCCATCAGCACTGCCAACAGCGGGAGCAGGGGTAACAGGGGCAATGGTCCACAGAGCAACACTACCACCATAGGCGATAATCGTAGAAACCAAGATACATACCGATTCGGGATGCGTGTTGGGAGCGATGCGGTAAGCTGTGCAATGAGGAACAAGGCAAACCAACTAGCTATGAGCAATAGGCTAGGCACACGTAGCCCACTACTAAGCGGGGAAAGGCGAGCATTGAGCAACACTAAGCCAAAGGTGCGCGACAGGGTGTTGGGTTTCCATGTGACACTCTGGAGTTGGATGTGGGCAACCTCACCCACCAGGAATTGCGGGGATACGAGCATCACATAGCGGCGGTTGGTGACAGGGACGGCTATATCTGCCAAAGAATGCCCATGTATCCCAATGTGGGCAGGCACAGGGTCTGCACCCGCCGGGCGACCACTGCGTAGTCGGAGCGTCAACAGCATGGGTGAGCCGTAGCCAGCGTGGGGCAGGTGTATCTCGGCAGTCTCGTTGCTCCAACGGAAACTCTCCCCATAGCCCATTTCGCGGGTCTCAAAGCCCCGCGCACATAGCAGGTCATAGCTTGAGCCGATAGTACACGCGGGGGATGGGGCAATATACGTCGAGAGTATCGCGGCGATAATGGCAAGCAGCAGCGAAGGCAGGAGCGCAACCAGACGCGCCATAACTACGCGATCCTTTGCAACAACCCCATGAGCTTATATTTTCGCCCGTGGCGATCTTTGAGATCATCGACGTAGGCTTGCCAACCGGCGATGTTGTCTTGCGCTTGGCTCGTGGGGGCAGATGATGCTGTTTGATCGTCTTTCTTGTGGTCTTTCTGACCACTTGGTTGATAGGACATCGCCATTCGCTCTATGTGCGCTAGGGTTGAGGGGTAATGATCAGCTATGGACAACACAAGGTCGTGCAAGTGATCACGCGAGAGGGATTGGATACGCTCTTCTATCGGCGGGTGTTCCTCAACCATTTCTGGCATCTCTTGGCAGACAATCAGCACCGCCACAATGTGCTTGCACCATCCTCCCAAATCGTAAGGGCAGGTACAAGATGCACTCAGTATGGTGGTAGGCGTGAAGGTGATTTGCACCTCGTAGGGGGCATATTCGCTGCCTTCCACGAGGGCTGAAATGGAGTTGCCGCGCAGACTGACCTGCGTCACTGCCCCTTCACTGGCGTACTCTTCACCACGATCATAGCTCTGCTCGGTGGCGTAGGTCATAATCGTTGCAGGGGTTATCGTTGGCAGATTCATAGCTAATTTGCCTTTCGTTCTCTGCGCTTAGGATGCTAATCGTTCTTGCGGCTATTATACTGCACTTCTGCAAGTCATTGGTCACTACTTTTTGGGACTTTTCAGAATGGGCGTTATATGGTATCATAGAAGGGAGAGGGAGAGGTATTTTTGACCATTGCAAAGCCACAGAAGCCAACGTTAATAGACATACTCAATACCGGCTATACTGTGCTCAACCGAAAGTTGTGGATTGTAAGTATACCCATTGTGCTCAACCTGTATCTCTGGTTTGGAGCACCGCTTTCATTTGCGCCATTCCTCACACGCCTTCACGATAAGTTGGTCCTCTTGGCATCGTTGCTAGAGACCGACCCCTTCCGTCAAGAACAGTTAGTTATTTATATGCAAAACGCCGACATGCGCGTTCCCCTTGCCCTGCTGAATGTTGTACCAGTATTGCCGGAGCGGGTGATTATCATTGCCAAACAGAGCCAAGAGCAAGCCGTATATGTACGGGGGCTAGGGGGGGTCATTGGGTCTGCTATGATGATCAACATCTTTGCCTTGCTGCTGAGTAGTCTGTTTCTTGTGCTGCTTGCCTATGCTATGCAAACCCCATCATGGGGCGTTTTGCCCATCATAAAGCAGGTGTTGTATACGGTATGGTGTCTTATGGGGGTTATTATCGTCATTGTTGTGCTGGCAGTGCTCCTAGCTCTGCCCCCATTGCTCATTATCTCGGTGATACTCATCCGTTTTTCACAGATACCCTTACCATCACTCTTTTTCCTCTGGTATATGGTGGGGTTTTGGTTCTATATCTTCATGGGATTTGCGGTTGAGGCGATTGTACTTGACAAAGTGGGGCCAATTGTGGCAATCAAGCGTAGTATACAATTGGTATATCAACATTTTCTCAGCACCGTAACCTTGTTGCTGTTGCTGTTTCTCATAGGAAGTGGACTGAACGTGATATGGGGGATGTTGGCACATTCTCCTCTAGGAATGGTGATAGCTGTTGTCGGGAGTGCCTACATTGGTAGCGGATTAGCCACGGCACGGTTGGCATTTTACCAAGCCTACCAACAGATGATGGGACAAGAAACATAACGAAAAATGACTGTAATGTGCGTTTATGAAAAGAGCAAGCCGGAGATTTTCCTGCTGCTGTTTATCAACCAACAGGTGTATGATGACCAATAAAGAAGAAACCCTACTCGTAGATAATCAAGCCTATGATGCCAGTCAATTGACGGTGCTAGAAGGACGTGATGCCGTCCGCCGTCGCCCCGGTATGTACATCGGGTTTACTGACATCAATGGGCTACACCATATGATCCGTGAAGTTGCCGATAACTCGGTAGACGAAGCCCTGGCAGGGCATGCCAATCGGATAGATATTCTCATTCATGCTGATGGCTCCGTGACGGTGAGCGATAACGGACGCGGTATCCCGGTGGATATTCACCCAACCGAGAAGATTTCCGGGCTAGAACTTGCTGCTACCAAACTGCATGGCGGTGGCAAATTTGGTCAGGGGGGATACAAGGTCTCCTCTGGTCTGCACGGCGTTGGTCTCTCGGTGGTCAACGCGCTGTCAGAATGGATGCGAGCAGAGGTGAAACGGCATGGCAAGGTGTGGATGCAGGAGTATGAAACCGGTGTACCAAAAGCTCCGCTACGGGAGATAGGCTCTGCTGAGGGGACGGGAACGACCATCCACTTTTTGCCTGACGTGACCATTTTTAAGGATGGGCTAAACTACCACTTTCGTACATTGGCGCAGCGGTTTCGGGAGATGGCGTATCTCACGAAGGGGCTACGATTTTACTTTATGGATGAGCGCACCGACCAAGAGGTCAGTTTCTACTTTGAGGGAGGGATTATCTCCTATGTGCGCCATCTGAACAAAGACAAGAATGTGTTACATAAACAGCCATTCTATGTTGAGCGTATTGTCGACTCCATTGCCGTTGAGGTCGCGTTGCAATATACCGATTCCTATGACAGCGATTCGGTGTATGCGTTTGCCAATAATATCAACAACATTGATGGGGGAGCACACCTGACAGGCTTTCGCACTGCTTTAACACGAGTCATCAATGCGTATGCGCGTTCCAAGAATTTGCTCAAGGAAAATGAGGCAAATTTGACGGGTGATGATGTGCGCGAAGGGTTGACGGCAGTGATTAGTGTGAAACTGGAAGACCCCCAGTTTAATTCACAGACGAAGGAGAAACTAGTCAGTCCAGAGGCTTCTAGTGCCGTTACCGGGGTTGTGGGGGATGCATTCGCGGCATGGTTGGAAGAGAGTCCATCGGATGCAAGACGCATTATTGAGAAGACGATTGCAGCGGCACGTACCCGTCTAGCGGTACAGCGAGTACGTGAGACTGCCCGCAAGAGTGCGATGGATGGCTTTTCGCTGCCTGGCAAGTTGGCGGATTGTTCCGATAGCAACCCAGAACGTACCGAGCTCATTATTGTTGAGGGTGATAGTGCCGGGGGCAGTGCCAAGCAAGGGAGAGATCGGCGGTTCCAAGCGGTTTTGCCGTTGCGGGGGAAGATTCTCAATGTGGAGAAGAGCCGCCTAGATAAGATGTTGGCAAATGAAGAAGTCAAGGCATTGATTACGGCAATCGGGGCGGCGATAGGGGATCAGTTTACCCTAGAAAAGCTGCGCTACCATCGCATTATTCTGATGTGTGATGCAGATGTAGACGGGAGCCATATTCGGACGCTGCTGTTGACCTTTTTCTTCCGGTATATGCGTCCGTTGATTTCCCAGGGGCATTTGTACATTGCCCAACCGCCACTATATCGGTTGAAGCATGGCAAGACGCAGCTGTATGTCTATTCGGATGCAGAAAAGGAAGCGTATGTTGCCAAACTTGGTGAGAATACCAAGTTGGATATTCAGCGATACAAAGGTCTTGGCGAGATGAATCCTGACCAGTTGTGGGAAACGACAATTAATCCAAAGAATCGCATTATCCTTCAGGTGACGCTTGAGGATGCGAAGTTGGCAGATGAGACGTTTACGATGCTGATGGGGGATCACGTTGCGCCGCGCAAGCGGTTTATCCAGACCCACGCCAGCGAGGTGAAGAATTTGGATATTTAGAGGTGTAGTCCTGTAGGATTTCAGAGATAATGAGACTGTATCATAGTTATTGGGTAGTGGTATAATGGAAACTGATTAGTAAAAAATAAAGAAA
The DNA here is from genome assembly GCA_964410555.1 of uncultured Chloroflexaceae bacterium. Lineage (GTDB taxonomy): Bacteria > Chloroflexota > Chloroflexia > Chloroflexales > Chloroflexaceae > JAAUSY01. The sequence continues at coordinate 39,110 of CAYPHM010000020.1, forward strand.
GAGGTTGTGGTATAATAGAAGCTTTATAACTTAAAGTAAAGAATGAATGTTCTGAAAGGAAGGCATCATGATCAAGGTAGTTTGCCGACACTGTGGAAGCTATGATATTCAAAAAAATGGACGAAACACGTATGGACAACAGAAATATCATTGCAAAGCGTGTCATTTTTATGGAACACTTGAGACAAAAGAACAAGAAAATGCAGAGAAATAGCGTTTGGTGGAGAAACTTCAGCTTGAACGTCTCTCTCAACGAGCGATTGCTCGGATAACTGGGATAAGCCGAAGCACCATCATCAAGAGATTGAAAAAAAAAGCCCAGGAGATGAAGGATATTGCTGATCGAATCCTTCCATCGCTGCAACGTCCGATCATAGAAATGGATGAACTATGGTCATACGTTGGTTCAAAAGCAAAGAAGGTGTGGATATGGCTGGCTATAGAACGACAAACCCGCAAAATTGTTGGAATTGCATTTGGAGATCGATCAGAAGAAACGTGTTCTGCCCTGTGGTACTCGCTTCCTGCGGATTATCGGAAACGAGCTGTGTGCATAACTGATGGTTTATTGCGATACGATGCTATTTTACCTACAAAACGTCATCGAAAAACACAAAAAGGGCGGGGAGAAACCAATGGAATTGAACGATTCAATAATACGCTTCGCCAACGATGTCCCAACTTGGTTCGAAAAACGCTCTCGTTTAGTAAAGATGAGATTCTGCATCAAACACGAATACGGATATTCATTGATCACTATAATTCGGAGTTATCAGTTTGAATTATACCACTACCGGTGCTAGATGTACTATTCTAGCCCCTCATTCGCGGCATCATCCCGCTGGAGCCAAGCCCGCGCTGCGTTATCCCACATGGTTCTGCTCTATAGCCCGATATATCACTAGGGACAACTCCCATAGATTTCTCCCTCATTATGGTACTCGCTGCACCAGCGGCAAGAACACATAGATGGAAGAGAGGTTCTCTTGAACGAAGACCGTATGTTTCGTAGTTACTTCACCAATAGCATTGGCAGCGGTAACAACAATAGTTTGGGGTCCAAGGTCTTGCCAGTGGTAGGTTGCGGTTGACGTATCTTGCCCACTGGTAGGCTCAGGCGACCATGTATAGGTGATGGGTTGCGCTACCTGTGTGGGCTGAAGCGATGTGGTGAATGTTGACGTGGTATTGAGCAAAGCTGTAGCAGGCGCATGGATATTGAGTGCTATTAGGGCAAAGGAAAGGCGAAGGATGTGCAGTCCATCATAACCGCTTGCAACATAGGCAATCGTGCCGTCTACCGTTACATCATAGGCATAGCCAGGCGTATCGTAGCTGCCAAGCAGGGTCGGGTTGGTTGATTCACTCACATCAATGAGCACCAGTCCCGCTTCCCCTGCTGCAACATAGGCAGTGGTGCCGTTTATCGTTACATCACTGGCATTGCCAGGCGTATCGTAGCTGCCAAGCAGTGTGGGAACAGATGGGTTGCTCACATCGAGTACTAGCAATCCCTTCGATTTAGGGGTCATGCGACCCTCGGTGGCGTTGTTTCAGATCATCAACCGACAGGTGGTGGGTTATCTGTAATTGTCTCATACGCTAAGTATACACCCGAATTTGGTATTAGATGGGCTAAACCTCGTGGAAGAGATAGCTCAAGAAGGCAACCAACGTTTGTTGGACATCTATGCCCTTGCCAGGGATGCCCGCTGGGTGGCAGCTTGCACAGCTAGGATTATCTGGATTGTGCGGAATATGCACATCGTGAATACTATGACAGTCTACACAATGGCGTTGATAGGGCGTACCGCTATGGCAACTATTGCACGAAGGGTTAGAATCATGCAGCATCTCGACCTCATGGGTGACATGGCACTGGACACACGCAAACCGGGGTCCCGTGTCGCGGTCTAGCTCTGCCATGGACGACATACTCCCCCCCCCATGATGTACCTTTGCCATAATCGCCAAGATAATCTCTTCGTTTTGGCTGGCAGCATAGGCAGGATGTCCTCCTCCTGATATAGATGGGGCTACTGATGTCTGGATAGTATCATCAAAGGTGATAGAACCGAGCAGTTCGTCAAAGAGTGATTCCTGCTCCCACTGCTCCGCAGGGGTTGCCATGCCCATCATCACAAATACGCGGTCTTGCGCGAGCAACGCCATAGCCACGCGCCCGGCGAATGGCTCCTCAATATCGCCAAACCCGGAGCCAGTAATGTTGGCAATATAGGCAGGATACCCCCCTATCTCGCCTGTTTCCTCATCAGCAATGGTCAGGGTAAACATTTCATCATGCAAGTTCTGAATCATGATAGGGAAAAAGGTCTCGGTACTAGTAATCTTTCCCGTACGCTTGTTGGGGATGTTCAACTCGTCCAACGTCCCATCCATCATGGCAATGACCGGTCCGTGGTTGCGGCTGGCAGTTTGTGGGTGAGTGGCAATCGTGCCAGAGAAGGAGAGCGTATGCCAACCGGATGGTGGTTGAAAGGAAAATTGCTTATCATTGGTGACAATGAAGCCATTATCATTGGCAGTACACTCTTGGGCAGGCTTGCCAAGCACAATGGCTTCGGTTGCCATCTCTGCCTCTGCCGCAGTGCCACGAGCATCATCTGCCGAAGACTCGGCGAGAATCTGGTCGGGGGACTCTGGTCCGTCTAGCGTCATCAGGTAGGCGACCAAATGGTCTATCTCCTCTTCTTGCAAGATGTGCTCAAAGTCATCCCCCACAATGCTGATCATGACCCCTTCGTCAAAGCCAGGGACAAGAAAATCATCATGCACCATAATCGAATCGCGCAGGTAGGATTCGGCGGAGGTATTAGCGATGCGCTCCCCGGCACGGTTGGCTACCCCACTCATATTGGGACCTACGAGAATCCCCTGATCTGGGTCGGTGTAGTGGCAGGTTGTACAAGCCACAAACCCGGCTGGTACATCAGGAGTTTCGCCGTGAAAGAGGGCTTCGCCACGCTCAGGATTACCAGCGATCTGGGTCGTATTATGAGTGTCTGTTGGGAGACGTTTGGGGGCTTTGAGCGTTTGCTGATCTCCACAGCTTGGCAAAACCATACTCGCTAGAACAAGCAACACTAGAGCTAGGACGAGTGAGGTGGGTTTCATAGTTCTGTCCTTGTTGTGTTGTTCTGGCGTTTTGCAGCGATACGGGACATGACCCATATCGCCACAAAACGCCAAGAGACAAGGTTATGGGAAAACTCCCCACAACGCTAATGTACATCACATCAACCGGGGGCTATACGATAGCGTTACCGTCTTCTTTCTGGATAACAACCACAGCCGGGCGGGGTGGCATTGTGCCATCGGGCCACGTACTGACAGGATCATCCAGTGTCCCTCCCTCGCCTGGGTGTTGTATCGCCAAAAAGAGGGCGGTGTTGTCTAGGTTGAAGAGTGGACCGCACGTTTCGCTGCCTGCTACCCCAGAGAAGAACTGCTGGACATGCCCACGCTCCTCGCCTTCAACCGGCACCATATGCAAGGCATCGTTGTAATCAATCGTTTTGCCCTGCCCATCCGTAGCAATCCAGAGATTGCCCTTGTTGTCAAAGGTGCAGTTGTCGGGGCAAGAAATGGGGCTAACTTTGGTCTTGTCGTAGCCAGCAAAGTAGGTTTCCACTGCATCATCGGTGGGGTCGCCACAGAGCAGCAGTATCTCCCATGCAAAAGAAGTAGCGGCGTAGTCATCGCCATCCTCGGTCATCTCAATGACATGTCCCCAAGCATTCTCGGCACGGGGGTTCGGCGGTGGGGTGTCGCCTGCTTCGCGCTTGGTATTGTTGGTCAGCATAATGTAGACCTTGCCATTCACCGGATTAACCTCGATATCTTCCGGGCGATCCATAGGGGTAGCTTCCACCGCATCGGCAGCTAACCGGGTCTTGATGGCTATATCTGCCGGTGTTTCAAAGCCATTTTCCGCTGTGAGCGGACCTTCACCTTGCACCAGGGGTATCCATTCGCCGCTGCCATCATCGTTGAACTTGGCAACATAGAGCGTACCGGCATCGAGCAAGTCCCTATTTGCCTCACGGTTGCCTTCATCATAGATATCTTCCGTAACGAACTTGTAGACATACTCAAAGCGAGCATCATCACCGGTGTAGCAAACTACCTTACCATCAGGAGCTACGACAAAGGTACCGGCTTCGTGGCGAAACCGTCCAAGTGCCGTGCGCTTCTTTGCGACTGAACCGGGGTCATAGGGGTCTACCTCAACGAGCCAGCCAAAGCGGTTGACTTCGTTTGGCTCTTTGGCAAGGTCGTAGCGGTCATAGAAGTCTTCCCATTTAAGTTCCGATGTCCCTACAGGTACCCCGTAGCGTTCATAGAGTTCTTGGAGTACCTCATCCTCAACCTCGCCCCCATTTGCAAAATACTGGTGGAAGTTTTCCTCAGCTCCAACATAGGTACCCCAGGGTGTCCAACCACCAGCGCAGTTATTGAGCGTCCCCATCACCTTTGTACCGGTTGGGTCAACATTGGTCTTCATCAGGTCATGTCCAGCAGCAGGGCCGGTAATCTCCATCTCGGTAGCCGACGTGATGCGGCGGTTGTACTGGCTATCGCGCAGGTATGCCCATGTGCCATCAGCACCGCGCTGGAGTTCAACCATGCTGATACCCTGACAGGCAATCCCAATATCTACCTGATCTTTTGTCGGTGCTTCGAAGTCGTAGCCGGGGAACATCAAGTCTGGGGCAGGGTACTCGTGGTTCACAACGAGAATACCATTGTCTGAGGTATCGCTTCCCTGCGGCAATGGGAAGAAGGCGAGCATGTCGTTGTTGTAGCCAAACTGCTGCTCCTGTGCTGCGGGGGTCTGGTTTTCAAAGTCAAACTCTGGTGCGCCTTCTCCTACGGGGTCGCCCCAACGAATCAGGGTAGCAACCGCGTACCCGGCGGGGATGACGATTTCGTCTACATCCGTTGGCTGCGGCTCAATGACTTCAAAGGGACCGCTAGGTGTTTCAGTGGCGGCGGGTGCTTCAGTATCGGCGGCAGCATCGGCTGCTTCAGTGGCGGCAGGAGCTTTAGTTGGGGGAGTGGTTGGTTGCTCAACCGTTGCTGGCTGCTGTTGTCCACATGCCCCCAGAGCTGCGACTGCGGAGCCAGCCGCTGCGTATTTGAGAAACCCACGGCGGCTGAGTCGTCGTTCAACAATAGTGGTGAACGGTTCCCCACGCTGGTTGTTCGGGGTGCCGTGCTGTTCGTTTTCGGTGTTACCCATGAAAAATTGCCTCCTTAGACATAATTTGTAGTTTCAAACACATTCCTCATATCAAAGCAATGAAGCGAGTCCCATGTTTCTGGGAAGATGATTTGCTCCTCTCTGCTCTTTTCAGAAAATAGGGACTCTTGGTGAGAACCTGGTTCCTCGGAGTTATTCCCAGGCACACAGAATCCTCTACATGGTAGTATATGGCTCAACTGTTAAAGTTTTTTTGTGAAGTGTTAAGAGAAGGTTAAGCGTCTATGAACAATTCACGATGCAAAGTAAGGTCTCCTATCGTAGGGTAAGGTGACAGGGAATTGGCGAACTTGGGGTGAAAAGGAAAATATTTGCGACCTTTATCCCCAATCCACGCTTGACAAACGCATTACAATCCAGTAAACTTCTTGTCCATACTATAGCGGTTTTATGATGGCTCTTGCAGACACCATCGCATCTTCAAATGCTACGAGAAAAGAATAGCTTTTCTCTCCGGTTGTTGGTGGCAAACCGCTGGAATACAAAAGGGGGTGATTGACGCTGCTGTCAGTTGTACCTGTCGTTTCTTGTGTGTCCCAAAGCAAAACATACAAGCGTACAGGCATCAAGAAGATGCTGTGAGAACGGGCTGGCTCCCCCATAGACGAAAATCACAACATCTCTATTCTACGGTCACTTTTTAGATTTAGGTATAGAGAAAGGAGAACACCAGGATTATGAAACGAATCCTAAGTTTGTTGACTCTCATGATTATGCTCGTAGGTGTTTTATCTGCTTGTGGGCAAGCCCCGGCACCGCCGGCGGCACAACAACCACAACCCACAGAAGCTCCCGCCCCAGCAGATACAGAAGACACCGATGCTGACGCTGATACGGAAGAAGCCGCTGAAGCCGATGCTGACGCTGAAGCCGATGCTGATACGGAAGAAGCCGCTGAAGCCGATGCTGAAGCCGATGCTGACGCTGAAGCCGATGCTGACGCTGAAGCCGATGCTGACGCTGAAGCCGATGCTGATACGGAAGAAGCCGCCGCTACTGGAGCAATGCCAGACGACCCCATCGGGGTTATCGAAGTCAAGCCGGGCGATCCCATCGTTCTTGGCTATGGACTGCTGACCTCTGGTCCAAACTCCAACCTGGGTATTGACTCCATGCGTGGGGTTGAGATTGCGTTGGAAGACATCGGCGGTATGGTTTTGGATCACGAGATTGAACTGGTTGGGGAAGATACCGGCTGTAGCCCCGAAGGTGGGCAGACAGCAGCAAACAAGCTCATCTCCAATGAGCAGATTGTTGGTATCGTTGGGCCTACCTGCTCCAGTGCTGGCAACGTGATGGCACCAGTCATTGATGAAGCCGGTATGGTGATGATCTCTCCGTCCAACACCGCCCCAGGCTTGACCGACCCCGAAAACCACGTTATGGGCTTTTTGCGAACTGCCCACAACGACAAAGTGCAGGGGGCGTTTGCTGCAGAGTATGCTTATGATGAACTTGGGTTGACCAAAGCCGCTACTATTCATGACGGCAGCGTCTACGCCGAACAGTTGGCAAACGTCTTTGCAGAACGCTTTGAAGAGCTTGGCGGTGAGGTTGTTGCTCAGGAAGCCATCAACGAGACGGACAACGACATGCGCCCGGTACTTACCCGTATTGCTTCTATGGAGCCGGAAGTCCTCTACTACCCCATCTTTATGCCCGCAGGCGGTTTTATGACTAGCCAAGCACGCGATGTAGATGGGCTGGAAGATGTTGTGCTCATGGGTGCTGATGGTCTCTTCAACCCAGACTTTGTTGAGGCAGCCGGTGATGCGGTTATTGGGATGTACCTCAGCAGCCCTGACCTGACCTCGCTTGGCACGAGCTACCAGGAGTTTCTCGACAAGCATCAAGCGAAGTACAACGAAGATACGCTGAGTGTCTATCACGCCAATGCGTATGACGCAACTATGCTCTTCGTCAAGGCAATTGAAGAGGTCGCAGTGACGGGTGAAGATGGTACGCTCTATATCCCACGCCAGGGCATCCGTGATACGCTTTACGCCACTACGGACTACCAGGGTTTGGCTGGCAGCTTGACGTGTGATGAATATGGCGACTGCGCCGACCCCAAGATCGTCATCTATGAAATTCAGGACCCCGATCCTGATACCTGGAGTCCTGGAAGTGAAGCAGACTCCAACCCCATGCGTGTTTACCCCGAAGGTGACATGACTGACGAGGACATGACCGATGAGGACATGACCGATGAGGACATGACCGATGAGGACATGACCGATGAGGACATGA
>CAYPHM010000021.1:0-21118 GCA_964410555.1 uncultured Chloroflexaceae bacterium
TTATGGGAGAGGGGGCAGGGGGGAGAGGGTGTCGCCCTTTATGGGAGAGGGGGCAAGGGGGAGCGGGTTGTTTGTCCCCCCATCCCCTAGCCCCTTCCCCCACCGCGGGGAGAAGGGGAACCGGGCAGGTAGCGGCTCCCCCTCGCCCTTTATGGGAGAGGGGGCAGGGGGGAGAGGGTGTCGCCCTTTATGGGATCGGGGGCAAGGGATGGAGGCTGCCCAAAGGAGCAGGGAAGCAGGTAATAAGCATCCTCACCAGACCGTAAGCATCCTCTAAGCCTTTTCTCATATTCGCTTCATTCTCTTTTTCAGCCAAAACTACTACAATAGACCATAGTGAAGGTTAGTAAAAACGCAACAGAAAAGGAGCAAGAACGTGGATACCACAATGAATTATCAAGTACTCGCAATGGAAATCGTGATGGCAGCAATGGAAGATGCACGCGGAGAGGATATAGAGGCAAGGGAAGCACAAGAATGGCTCGAAAGGATAGATATTTCTGGTATCGGTATTGACAACCTGAACTTTAGCGACTTAGAAACGTGTCTTTCAATGAACGACCTGAATGATATGAACACCCTATGGTAAGACTTTACCCTCTAACGAACAAGCAAAAATCCCCCCCACACTGATTACGCAAAGTGGGGGGGCACTCTGTTATGAGTTCAGAGGTACAAGCAAGAACTCATGCTCCTTGAACCTAGCGCATAGAAATAATGCCCCAGCTCAAGTAGCCATTGTTGCCACCATCAACCCAGTGTCCTAGACCGACTATCATCCGATCTATGTAGTCTTTGGAAATAGTGCTGACTAGTTCATCATAGCGGCTTTGGAGTTCTTGACGTACCCGACCATAATGATTAACGAGCTGTTCGGTGAGGTCCTCAAACTCAACCTGCTGAAAACCGAGATCAAGAGCGACCTGCCGATAGAATGTCACCGACCCAAGGGTATTCAGGTGAATACGATTCAAAATCGGCTCCAGCACCCCTTCAGGGCAAGTATCACTCTGCATTGGGTCTGTGAAGACAAACTCCCCACCGGGTTTCAACACGCGCCGAACCTCCTCCAGTACCTTGCGGCGATTGCCGCTATGCAAAATGGCATCCTGGGACCAAGCAGCATCAAAGGTAGCATCCTCATAGGGAATTTCCTCAAAGCTGCCATCTACGACTTCAACAAGATGGGCTAAATTGCGTTGTTGGTTCAGCATACGATTACGTTCGTTCTGGGCTTCGCTCAGATTAAGGCATGCAACCCGACACCCATAGGTGCTTGCCAGATACCGTCCAGCACCACCATAGCCAGCCCCCACATCTATGACCCGCGACTCGGCAGAAATTCTGGTGAGTTTCTCTGCCATTTTGCGGACCGTGCGAGCACTGGCATCAAAGATAGTCTCTTCCGGGCTAGTGTAGATACCAATATGTATATCCTCACCACCCCAAACGGTTGCATAAAACCGATCCGCATCTGAGCTGTTGTAATAGGTCTGTGCCGTCTTGACAACATCAGAATACGATCTATTCATTAGGCTACATCACTCCCTGGTCTATAATGCTTGTCCGCTACGTGGATGAAGAAATCTGGCTCAGAATCTTGGAAGGTTTCCTTGAAATCACCATAGGTCTTGACATTCTGAAAGCCTACTTCTTTCATAAGCCGCTGGACATACCGCTTGCGGAGGGGATACATGTTTAAGGTATAGGTAGCACCATCAGAAAAATCATAGCGGAAGCGGGCAAGCCCACTGTCTACATGCTCTGGATATGCCTTAACATCTTCCCCACAATAGTAGTAGGAATGTTGTGGCTCTTTATTGTGATCAAGGATAGCATCATAGTTACGCTGATCCAAAACCAAAATACCATCATGAGCAAGCGCAGAGTAAAATTCTGCCAATGTTTTGCGGCGATCATGTTCAGAGAAGAGATGGGTAAACGAGTTGCCCAAGCAAACAATGGCATCATATTGCCCCTGCACATCACGGTTGAGCCAACGCCAATCTCCGTGGATAGCCCGCAAGATATACCCTTCATTCATGGCATTTTCAAAGGCTTTGGAGAGCATATGCTTGCTCCCATCTAAGCTGCGGACTTCAAAGCCGGCTTTGAGCAACTGGACTGAGTGGAAGCCGGTACCCGTTGCGACATCAAGCACACGACGAACCCCATGCTCTTTGAGCAGCTGAATGAAAAACTCCCCTTCGCTCTTGGCGCGTAGTTCCCAATTAATCAGGGAATCCCATTTTTCGACAAAAGTAGGGATATATTCGCTTTTGTAGTGATCTGTCTTGCGAACTTTCAAAGGATCGGAACCATAAACTTGTACTTCTGGTGAACTCATAAAAATTTCCTCCTAATACTGGTAATTTTTGTGAAAGGGTGGAGACAAAGTACACAAAACAACACAAACCACGACTAACTATGGAGTGATACCTTGTTGTACCATCCATTGCTTCATCGCGGTTGCACAAAAGTGTGCTTTCCTGTTGTTTGCGTTCCTTTGTGCTGAATTATATCCTGTGCGCTTCCCCTTTCTGTTTGTGAGACGTTTCGTACTGTGTCCCCACTGTGGACACTACAGGCTCCCCTCCCCCTCGTTGGCTGTCAAGCGAGAGACATAGGGTGAGAAAAACCGCCAACTGCTTTCCATATTTTCTCAATAATGCGGGGGAAAGATAGACTCTATCTCGGACACAAGCCGGCAACTTCTGTTGTTTACTCCGAATTATTGAGAAATTACGGTCTTATTCACTATACACGGTAATGAAAGAAATTGCAAATTCTGGGGTATGGCAGACAGAGCGATGGCAAAGCCCCTGCCCCTCTCCCTCCGCGGGGGGGAAGGGGAACGCACACCGGACGGCTCCCCCTTGCCCTATTCGATCCTCGGTAGTAACGAGCAAATGGGGCAAGAACTAGCGGGGGTCAGATGGGCAAGAAGGGCAAAATTTCTTTGTTTCTTTGATTGTGCGACTTTGCATGTGTCATGTTGCTCACCAACCTTTGCTTGATTTTCCCATCGTACTTGTGGTACTATAGAGTGACTTGTTTTCCTCAACATATCAATAGGGAAAAGATGTTATGGACAATAAACCCGTTGCGAGTCCCACAGTTCACATTCTCGTTGTCGAGGATGACATCCACATTGGACGGCTCATTGGGCTAACCATGCCTTCACTTGGCACACCCTACAAATTTACCAATGTCATGAGTGCTGTCGAAGCCCTAGAACTCTGGAAAACAGAACCATTTGATTTACTCTTAACCGACTACAATCTCCCAGGAATGAATGGTATCCAACTGATACAACACCTTCAGAAACAAGGAATTTCCATTCCCATCATCCTGTTCACCGCATACGATACCCCTGAACTTGAACGACAAATTGAAGAGCTAGACATTGCGGCATACATCCCCAAGCCATTTGCCATAGATGAACTCATAGAAACCATTCGTATGCTGCTGCCTGATACCATCCACACTGAATCATCTGCAACACCAGAATCATAATCACCAGGGCTATAGTACAATCGCACAAACAGTCCGTACGCCTCTCCTATACCCAACATCGGGGACAGGGCGGGGAGGACAGGCAGATTAGATTTTGACATGACCCTGGGGTTGAGGAGGTGTGGGGGTAAACGTACATATTCCTACAAACACTGCAACAAACCTGCCCTGTCTACCGTCTTACTAGACAGGAAGGAATCAAGAAACAAGAAGGAAATACCGCGTTATGCAAGTCCCAACACAACGACTGATGCGGAGTCGTCATGAAAAGCTGATAGGTGGTGTTGCGGGGGGTATTAGCCGCTATCTCGCTATAGACCCGTTTATTCCCCGGCTCGTCTTTGTCGTCCTGACCCTAAGTGGGGGGGTTGGACCTATTACCTATTTCGTGTTATGGGTCATTATGCCAAAAGAACCAGCATTTGGCACACCACCATCCCCACATACCCCTACACCAAACGTGCCAACGCACCAAACCCCTGGGACAGGACAACTCACGCCTGCCGACAAGAAAGATCGAGCATCCAAACTTGGCACTGTGCTGGTTATTCTTGGTACAAGTCTGATCATCAGCAAAGCCTTACCCTGGATATACCCCTATATTATCCCCGCTTTGCTCATTGGTGCAGGGGTGGTCTTGTTCTATCGCTCACGGTGAGTCGGCAGAAGCCATTTGGCGATACACCGCCCATGCCACTCCTGCCAACACTCCAAGCCCACCAAACGTTGCCTTCCAACGGATACTCTCCTGCCAACGGCGTTTGTACAAAATGTCTACGCCAGCATAGAGACGGTCTATCCGATAAGCATGGTTACGCTTGAACTCCAACTGAAGCCGGGGTTGTTCCACCCCGGTAATCCAAGCAACTGACTTGCTCGGTGCCGTCTCAAATACCAGGGGATTGGATGGGTCGGTACGGGTGAGCGGTACTCCATGACGGAGTTTTCCTGCCAATGAGCGGATATGCAAGCGATTGTTCTGAACAAAAACCTCTACTTCGCCACCAAGATGTTGCCACAGATGAAAGTTGGCTCCCTGATCTGGACCATAGAAACCACACAGCTCTTGCCACAGATACGGCGTTTCTAGCAGCGCAGGGTGGAGCATATTCGGGTCTTCCAATCCGAGGAGTTGCGATAGCACATCATAGGCTAGAGGCGCAAGGGAGCCTGTTTCAGTATTGGTCAAAAGCACTATCCCTAGTTGGTCATCTGGAGCGAGTACCATCGTTGCAGCAAACCCTAACTGCGAGTCGGCTGACAAGACGGCTATGCGGTGTTCCCCCCACGTTTCCATCTGAAACGCCATTCCCACAGCGGGCAACTGGGGGCTAAGTTGGTAGTATGGGGCAAACAACAACGAGACGGTTTCAGGTTGAAGGAGTGTTCCATGCGCGTTTGTCCCCCCATTCAGCAGGGCAACCATATACTGGCACATATCGGTAACGGTAGAAAACAATGCTCGCGCTGCCCTGGGGATAATCTCACGGTAGGCAACAGGGATAGTCTGATGCTTTCGTACTCGATACCCTTGGGCAAGCAATGGATGTACCCGATCACTGAGCAGGTAATCGCTTGTGTGCATACCAAACGGCGTAAAGATGTGGGTCTGCATGTAGGTATCAAATGGTTCACCACTTATGTCTTCAATAAGCTGCCCAATGGTATTGTAGGTATGGGCAGAAGGCGCAACCTTCATTTGCGGGTAGACTTCTGGCTGCAACCCGCGAGCATAGTATTCCCACGGTGCCGGGGTTGGAGTATCTGGTTTTGCGTTCAAGCCACAGGATGGGCGAAAAAGATCGCTCCATGTGCGAAGCTCGCCAAGCCCAGAGGTATGGGTGAGCAAGTGACGGAAGGTCACAGGCGGAGCACTCGCGTAGCTGTGGGTAATCTGATAATGCTTGAGATACTCGTTGACGGGGGCATCAAGCGAAAACCCCTGCTGTTCCCAGAGATGCAACAACCCTATGGCTGTACTGGCTTCGGAAAGGGTGCCAACCCGAAAAACGGTAGTTGGGCTAACGGGTTGCTCATTGGTCACATCAGCCAATCCAAAGCCCTGGGTATAGACAATTTCAGCACCCTGAACAATCCCAACGCCCATGCCAAGAAGAGCATGGGTATTCATTGCTGTAATGAACCTCTCATCGGCGTGGCTAAGAAAATCACTGACTGCTTGCTGTGTCATGGGTATGTGTCCTACTGCTTGGTATATCGTGAAGGAGACGATAGAGTGTGCAAGATAAACAGTACGCATTGTATCAGGATGCGGCGTATACGTCAATGTTTTTGCTCTTGTCACCAAGGGGCAAAGCAACGTCCTATCTGCCCCTCTCCCCCCGCTCCCATTGTAGGGTAACAACCCTCTCCCCCTACCCTTGTAAGCACAGGGGGGTCGGAAGTACAGTGGTTATCTCCCCCGTAGCTCGTTGCCTAGCAAGCCAAACAATACATTATAGGGCGGAGGGTTCTTGGGGTGAAACTCTAACCGCGCCCGCTCAAACCATTGTACAGGGTAGCGGCTTCCATCGCTAAAGGTCTCCATCTGAAGATTGCTCAAGGGCAGCCCAAACAAGGCAATGCTCTCTGCGTCACTGGTACCGGGGATACCGTCTAGCTCTAGCCCATGCGATTGCCAAACGGTCAGCATTTCACCACAGACATTGTGCTCCGTTTCAGGAAAGTAGCGACATTCCGGGTGAGGCGCACTTTTGGGATAGAAATACCAATTTACCCCGCTATGCTGCAACATCTCAACCCCTAGCCTACCAAGTTGTACATCGTAGGGCGGCGGATTTTCGGGGTGAAGTTCCAACCGGTTGCGTTCAAACCATTGTACTGGTAGCTCTTGGTCTTCAATACGCTCTAACCGTTGTGGTCCTATGGGAAAACCAAAGACGGGCAGACCACCGTTTTGTTCCCAAAAGTGTCGAATCCGTCCGCTAATGCAATAGCCCGTTTCGGGGAAACAGCGTTGTTGGTCCTGTGGCTGTCCCACATTGTAGACCAGTCCCCGTTCAGGCACATGGACTGGCGACTCTGCTTGGGGGAGGACTGGTTGTACAACGGGGATGCTCACGATTTCGGTTGCCTCTTTGAAACGCCGCTTCACAACCCCATCATTCCATAAGTTATACTCGTAGTAATCCCATTGCCATTCTGCCCACACCTTGATAGTGCTACCCGGTGGGAGATTGGGGAGTACCTTTGCGATAATCAATGCCTTGTATCGCTCGCCGCCATCAAGATTATCAAAGGTGATTTCTGGTCGTTCGTAATCCATACGGCTCATATGGTCGCCGCTGCGCTCAAATCTGGTATCGGTAATTTCTAGTTGATACTCTTCATAAAAGAGGTCTACCAACACCTCTGAGGAGCGATCTACCCCGCTGTTTTCTGCATGCACTTCAATGGTTAGCGTCTCGCCTGGGCTGATGCTGTCTGTTGGGATAAGACGTAGGGCAACATAGACGTGGACATCATCCTTGGCATCACCCAAGTGTATGGGGGCAGGATGTGCTGATGATGCACCGGGACTCATACCTGCCAATAGCATAATGAATAGGATAATTACCAGTAGACCGGTAGGTTTCCCGTGTCGGGTATGGGTGAGGGTATGGAACATAGCGTAGGTATCCCCTTCTGTCTCAAGCAAAACACCGCAGTTCTTTGCCCTGAGAGTATACCATGATTTTCTCTTCTTGGCATACATGTCGGAAATGGGGGTAGACGTTTTTCTACCCTCGCATCCCGCCATCGCTCCCAGAGGGCGACAACCCCTATCCCCTTGCCCCTTCCCCTTTGGGCAGCCCCCATCCCCTTGCCCCTTCCCCTTTGGGCAGCCCCCATCCCCTTGCCCCTTCCCCCACCGAGGGGAGAAGGGGAACCGGAGAGACGTAGCATGCTACGTGTCTCTACAAGCGGGGCGGGGCGGGGGGAGCGGGTTGTTTTGCCCTGGGGAATGGGAGCAAACCAGACATGCGTCCCTCTGGGTACACGCTACGACAGCGATACTACCGTCTTCTTTGCCTGCTGGTGGCGTTCGGCGCGGCGTATCTTCGTCTTAGGGTTAAATGCCCATTCTAGCGTCTGGAGCAGTACGTTGGTACACAGTGCCAGCACAGCCAAGACCAACGCTCCTGCCCATATCTTATCGTTGCGGTTTTGGGCAATACCCTCAAACAGCAATGTGCCTAGCCCACCTGCGCCAAACTTTGCCCCGATTGCGGCAATCCCAATGGTGACAATAGCAGCAATGCGTATGCCAGCAATAATAACCGGTAAGGCTAGGGGTAGCTCAATACGCCACCAGCACCGCCAACGGCTCATTCCCATACCAAGCGCGGCTTCAATAATCGCCGGGTCTATGCCATTCAGCCCCGCAACCACATTGCGGACGAGGATAACCTGGGCATAAACGGTCAATGCCACAATGACCGATGTTTCATTGAGACCAAAGACTGGCACCAGTAGGATGATCAACGCAAGGCTAGGGATGGTATAGAAGATACCCAACAAGCCCATAATTGGCGTATTGAGCCAACGATAGCGATTGATGACAATGCCAAGCGGAATAGCTACGAGGGTACTAACAAGTAGCCCTATGCCAGTCATCTTGAGATGCTCAATCAGCACCCCAAACACGAGATCATAGTGTTCAATGAGGTAGTTCATAATAGGGTTTAGGGTTTGCTTGGGCACTTGCCAGATCACGGATATGCTCCATTGAGAGTACCCCAATAGCCGATTGCCCATCGTCTGTAACCGTCAATACCTTTGCTCCTGTTTTGAGCAACTCCGACAACGCAAAGCGCAGGTCTGTGTCCACATGCACCGTAGGATCGCCATTGCGCCGGTAGTCCTGCGGGAGCTGTGCCATGGCACACTTCACCCGAAGCTGGCTCAGTTGGCGCAGCATATCGTCTGCCCCCACAAGATTATGTACAAACGCATTTGCAGGACTGGTCAGAATGTTGAAGGGGGTATCATATTGGGCAATTTTGCCCATCTCCATCACGACAATCTTGTCTGCCAAACGCAGGGCTTCCTCAACATCATGGGTAACAAACAAGATAGTCTTTTTGAAATGGCGTTGGAGCAGCAGCATCTCGTCTTGGAGACTCGTTCGGGTGATAGCATCAATGGCACCAAATGGCTCATCCATTAAGAGCACCTTCGGGTCGCCAGCCAAAGCTCGCGCCAACCCCACTCGCTGCTGCTGCCCACCTGAAAGCTGCGCCGGATACCGTTCACGGTATTGGTCGGGGGGAAGTTCTATGAGCGTGAGGAGTTCGTCAACCCGTTGAGCAGTAACATCGCGTGACCAGCCAAGCAGGGTTGGCACAACGGCAATGTTTTGGGCAACAGTCATATGGGGAAACAAACCAACTTGTTGGATAACGTAGCCTATCTGTTGGCGTAAGGTTGTTACCTTGAAGTCGCGGATATTGGCTCCGTCAAGCAATATTTTGCCAGCCGTTGGCTCATAGAGCCGATTAACCATCTTGAGCAGCGTTGTCTTACCACAGCCGGAAGGTCCCAGCAGCACGACAAACGCCCCCGACTCAACCTCAAGATCGCAATTGGCGACTGAGGGGTATGGGTTGCCACGAAATTGCTTGGCGACATTGATAAACTGAATGGCACTCATTAGGTCATTCCCTGCATGGTTATGTGTATTGCTGCTATTGCTGCTCAGGTTCCCACAGCAAAGCTGCGGGAACCTATGAAGTTACTCTTCTATCAATCCCTCTGCTACGAGAAATGTTTTGGCAACCTCAGATGGTTCCTTGTGGTTGCCGCTGACCTCGTAGTTGAGCCGCTGCATGGTTTCATTTGTCAAGTATGGTGCCAACGTATTCAGCACCTCGGCAATGCCAGGGTGGGCATCAAGCGTATCTTGGCGGATAACCGGTGTTACTTGGTAAGGGGGATAGATGGCTTTGTCATCTTCTAGCACCAAGAGATCAAATTCGCTAATCTCGCCATCCGTGCTAAAAGCAACCACTACATCAGCTTCGCCACTTATCAATGTTGGGTATCGTAGTCCAGTGTCAAGACCTTTGTATTCCTTGAGGGTAAAATTTCCATAGACGTTTTTTAGCCCCAGCAAGCCATCCACCCGCTCTTGATATTCTGGGGGTCCAATCATAACCAGTTCGCTGGCATGCGGCACCATGTCAGAAATGGTCGTGATGCCATATTGCTCTGCTGTCTCACGAGTCATAGCCAATGCTTGGGTGTTGTTCATTGGGGCAGGGTCAAGCCAGACAACGTTAAACTGTTCTTGGTATTCGCGGGAAACGGTATCGTAGACTTCTTGGGGATTGCTGTTGACCGGCTGCTTGAGAATGGTCAATAAGCCAGTACCAGTGTACTCTGGGTAGAGGTCTACCTCACCATTTTGTAGGGCAGCATGCACTAAGGGCGTTTTCCCAAGACTGAACTTGCGCTCTACGGTAAAGCCGGCATCTTCTAGCAAAAGGGCATACATTTCACTGATAATATATTGCTCGTTGAAATCTTTGGAGCTAATAATGATCGGGGCATCACTGGATACCTCACCGTTGGATACCTCACCGTTGGATACCTTACCATTGCCATTATTCGCTGTGTCATGTGCTGAAGTACTGGCAGATTCAGCAGGGACAGAGGGTGTCGCTTGTTGACTGCATGCTGCCAACATAAGCAGCATGCATAGCCCCAACACCACTACGAGAAGCAACGTTCGTTGGTTCCATTTCGCTTCCATTTCGCCTCCATTTTGCCGCTATATTGCCGCTATATTGCCGCTATATTGCCGCTATATTGCCGCTATAGGGTGACTACTTTTCTAGTAATCCTGCTTCCACAAGAAACGTTCTGGCTACATCTTCCGGTTCTTGCTGATTACCGCTCACTTCATAATTCAACTGACGCATAGTTTCGTCCGTCAAGAGCGGTGCCAGTTCATTAAGTACATCAACAATACCAGGGTTGGCATCGAGCACATCTTGTCGCACGATGGGGGCTACCTGGTAGGGGGGAAACATGGCTTTGTCGTCTTCAAGCACGACCAGATCAAACGCACTAATTTCGCCATCGGTACCAAAGGCAACGACTACATCTGCCTGCCCCGTGGTCAATCCCTGGTAGCGTAGTCCATGCTCTACCCCTTTGTATTCCTTTAAGGAGAAATCACCATAGACGGCTTTTACCCCCGGTAGTCCGTCCTCGCGCTCCTGAAATTCGGGCGGTCCTATCATAACCAGTTCGCTGGCATGCGGCACCATGTCAGAAATGGTCGTGATGCCATATTGCTCTGCTGTCTCACGAGTCATAGCCAATGCTTGGGTGTTGTTCATTGGGGCAGGGTCAAGCCAGACAACGTTAAACTGTTCTTGGTATTCGCGGGAAACGGTATCGTAGACTTCTTGGGGATTGCTGTTGACCGGCTGCTTGAGAATGGTCAATAAGCCAGTACCGGTGTATTCTGGGAAAAGGTCTATTTCGCCATTTTCCAGGGCAGGCTGAATAACAGGCGTACCCCCTAGGTTGAGCTTGCGTTCCACCGTGAAGCCGGCATCTTCCAGCATAAGGGCGTACATTTCGCCAATAATAAACTGCTCGGTAAATTGTTTGGAGCCAATCGTAATGGGGGCATTACTCGTGTTGGCAGGTTGGGCTTCATCCTCACCCGCATCAGGAGCACTTTCTCTCTCTTGCTCTTCTGTATTCGCCCCGCCAGGGTCAGCGGGAGTAGGGGCTTGTTGTCCACATGCTGCCAATATCCCAACGAATAACCCAACCAGCATAACCAACAGGATATTCCATCGTTTCATCATTAGGACTGCTTTCTCCATTCATCAAAAATACGGCTATCAGGAGACATGCATGGGCTGGAATAACCGTTGTATCCAGCTCATACCAATTTCGGCGGTTAGTGCCAGCAACGCCACTGGCAATGCGCCAACAAGTAAAATCGCGTTATCGTACATCGCAAAGCCACGGGTAATGAAGATGCCCAAGCCTCCCCCTCCAATAAATGCTGCAAGCGTTGCACTAGCGATAACCTCTACCGTTGCCGTGCGTATGCCAGCGATAATCACCGGTAGGGCTAGGGGCATCTCTATCTGGCGCAATACCTGCCACGGGGTCATACCAATACCCTGGGCAGCCTCACGTATGGCAGGACTGATAGTTCGAAAGGCAGTATCAGTGTTGATCAAAATGGGCGGGAGTGCCAAAATAGTGAGGGCTATGGCGGCTGATTGGAAGGACAACCCAAAGTAGGGAATGGCTAGGAAGAGGATTGCCAAGCTCGGAATAACCCGTAAGCCATTAAACCCGTTGATAAAGATTAGGGCAGCAGTTTTGGAGCGCGAGGTGATGACCCCTAGCGGCACACAAACAATGATGCCAATGCCGAGGGCTATTCCTACCAAGAGAAGATGTCGCTGGAGTGCTTCGCCTAGTTCATTGCTTCGCTTCAGTGCATACAGATAGGCTTCAATAAAAATGTCCATACTGCTCATTGTGCTGTATCATAATCATCGGGTAGTACATTTTGATGATACCTATTACTTCCCATTCTGTCAAACAGGAGAGTCAACCCAGAGGAGCTAGGATGAAAACGAAAACTATACCACTAGAATCGCTGGAACAGCAGGTCAATCGGTTGTTGCAAGCGGGGGATGAAGGGCGCGTTCAAGGGCTGTTGGAGCCGATGCACCCTGCTGATATTGCCGATATTGTAGACCGTCTCGCGCACCCTGCCCAAATGCAGGTTGTACGATTGTTGGAGCCGGTACAGGCGGCTGATGTGTTGAGTGAGACAGATGTGGGCGCGACCCATGCGATTCTTCGCCATCTGCAACCTGACGAAGCCCGCGAATTGTTTAGCCATATGTCGCTTGATGATGTGGTTGAGATTCTTGGTGAAGATGTCCCTGCCTATCAGCAAGAGTTGCTCGATGCTATGGAGCCGGCGGAGGCACGAGAAGCTCGTACTCTGCTCACCTATCCGTTGCATAGTGCCGGACGTTTGATGAGTGAGGCGTTTGTGCGCTTGCAAAGTACCTCAACTGTGGGAGAGACCCTGCTGTTTTTGCGGCAGGTACAAGCACAAATGGACTCATTGGTAGACCTGTATATTGTAGATAAAGATGGCAAACTCAAGGGGGTTGTCCCCCTACCGAAGCTCATCACCGCCACGCCAGATCAGCCTATGGCAGACCTGATGCAACCACCGGCTATCACTGTCACACCTGACACAGACCAGGAAGAGGTCGCTTGGATGGTCTCTCAATATGACCTCTTCACCCTGCCAGTGGTGACAGAAGCTGGCATTATGGTTGGAATGGTGACGGTAGATGATGTGATTGACGTGTTGGTCCAGGAGGGAACAGAGGACGTGTTGCGCTTTGGTGCGGTGCAGGAGGGGGCGACAGATGAGTCCTACTTTGCTACCCCCATCTGGCGCACAATCCAGCGGCGGGTGGGGTGGCTGCTGCTGCTGTTTCTCACCGGCACCTTGACGGTCAATGTGCTGGGCTATTTTGAGGAGACGCTTTCCGAGGTGGTAGCCCTCTCCTTTTTCATTCCCCTGTTGATAGGCACGGGGGGAAATACCGGCGCACAGACGGTATCAACGATTGTACGCAGTTTAGCCCTGGGTGAGGTGCGTATGCGTGATGCATGGCGTGTGCTAGTACGCGAGCTTTCTGGTGGGCTACTGCTTGGTTTCATGCTGAGTCTCGTTGCGTTAGTTATGGCATTGTTGCTTGGCAATAGCTTTGCGCTTGCGCTGGTCGTTGCCCTTTCTATTGTGACGATTTGCACTTGGGCAAACATCATTGGGGCGTTGGTGCCAATGGTCGCAGAGCGGTTTGGGCTAGACCCGGCGTTGGTCTCTGCCCCGTTGATTACCACGCTGGTTGATGCTACGGGTTTGGCGATCTATTTGGCTATAGCACGGGTTATCCTGAATGTGTGAAGCAAGGGTCGTGTGGTTGCTTACAGGGGACAATGCCCCTCTCCCCCTGCCCCCGCTCCGCTTGTAGAGACGTAGCATGCTACGTCTCTCCGGTTCCCCCCTGCTCCCCTCGGTGGGGGAAGGAGCTAGGGGATGGGGGCTGCCCGGTGTGCGTTCCCCTGCTCCCCTCGGTGGGACGCGGGGCTAGGGGATGGGGAGACAAACAACCCGCTCCCCCCGCCCCGCTCCGCTTGTAGAGACGTAGCATGCTACGTCTCTCCGGTTCCCCACCCAAAACTCCTCATGTTCTTGTAGCGAAAACATGGTATCATACCCTACAAGTTCTCGGATAAAGTAATAAAAACACTACAAAAGGAGAAAATAACGGTATGTCCAGTTCAAAACGTATTGTTGTGACCGGTGCTACCGGACTCATTGGCAAAGCCCTGTGCAAACGGCTTTCTCTTGATAATTATGAGATTGTTGTCTTTAGCCGCAACCCCAAAAAAGCCCGCGATTCTGTCCCCGGTGCAGTAGTTGCTTGGGATGCCAGCGAGCAGGGAGAATGGTTTAGCGCAATAGATGGGGCATATGGGGTTGTTCACCTCGCCGGTGCGGGGGTCTTTGCCAAACGATGGTCGCCTGCCTACAAACAAGAAATCCGCGATAGCCGGGTTATTGGCACCCGTGGTATTGTCAATGCCATAGCCGCCGCCGAGACCAAACCATCGGTCTTTATTAGCGGCTCTGCTATTGGCTACTATGGCTTCTGTGATGATACACCGATAGATGAAAGCGGCACACCCGGCAATGATTTTTTGGCACGGGTCTGTGTGGAGTGGGAGCAAGAAGGGGCAAAGGCGGAAGAGTACGGAGTCCGCACGGTGTTGCTGCGTACTGGCATTGTGCTTGACCCCAACGAGGGGGCTTTGGCACAGATGCTCCCCATCTTTCGTATGTACGCAGGCGGACCAATCCTCCCCGGTACCCAGTGGTTTTCTTGGATACATCGTGATGATGAAGTCAACCTGATCATCAAAGCCCTTGAGGATGAAGACCTCTCTGGTCCCCTCAACGCCACCGCTCCCGACCCGCAAACGAACAGTGATTTTAGCAAGACGTTAGGCAAGGTTATTGGAAAACCCTCATGGTTGCCTGTTCCCCCCTTTGGGTTGAAAATTGCGCTAGGTGAGGTGGGGGATATGTTGACAGAAGGGCAAAAGGTTATCCCCCGCAAGGCGCAGGAAGCAGGCTATACTTTTCTCTATCCTACCGCGGAGTCTGCCCTCAAGCAATTGTTGGGATAGAACAGATAGGGCAATTGCAAAGTCTGCCCCCATCCCCTGCCCCCGCTCCCATCCCAGGGCGAGGGGCAACTGCCCGGTTCCCCTTCTCCCGCGTAGTGGGGGAAGGGGGTAGGGGATGGGGGATTGCCCGGTCTCTGCGCCTCTGCGTCTCTGTGGTGATCCTGTCCGCTCGTTGCCCCTCGCGGTATCCCTTCTCCCCTCGTTGGGACTCGGGTCTAGGGGATGGGGGCAACGTGGATTTTGGCATAATCCTGGAGACAAGGGGACAAATGTCCC
This sequence comes from uncultured Chloroflexaceae bacterium, assembly GCA_964410555.1. Taxonomy (GTDB): domain Bacteria; phylum Chloroflexota; class Chloroflexia; order Chloroflexales; family Chloroflexaceae; genus JAAUSY01. Next base: position 15,055 of record CAYPHM010000021.1, read on the forward strand.
CCAAAAAACCTCGTTTTGTGGGGGTTTATGTGGGCTATGGCAACACAACCTCGCACAAAATGGGGTACAATAGGGGGGAATGTCGGAAAGGTGTAGCTTTACGTATCGGTCTCGTGAAAGGCATTGATCGCTATGCGTTTGTATGGAAAAATAGGTCTTCTTTTTTTGATAGGGGGGTTTTGTCTCGCTATCGTCCCCCAAACAATAGCAACCCCACAGCAAACCCCCGCCCTTGCCGATTTTACCCCACGCGATATTGACGTAGACATACAAGGCTCCGGGGCAACTATGCCAGAGCCACTCTACAAGCAACTCATCATAGACTATGATAGCGTAGCGGGCAAGGTAGATATGACCTATACGGGGACGGGAAGCTCCCACGGGATTGAGAGCTTTGTCAATGGTGGGCATGAATTTGCCGGCACAGACATTGTGCTGGAGTCCTCGCTGCTTGACGACAACAAGCACCGCTATGTCCCCATTGTGTTATCGCCCGTAGTGATTACCTACAACGCCGATTCGTTGGAGCTTGATAGCCCGCATCCGCTCAAGTTTTCTGGCAAGACACTAGTAGGTATCTTTGATGGCAAGATTACCAATTGGAATGACGAAATGATAGCAAATGACAATCCCCGCCATACCTTACCCGATAAGCCCATTACCATCGTCTATCGCTCCAATGGTGCTGGCACATCGTCTGTCCTGACAACCTTTCTGGACAAGATAGCCCCAGATACGTTTGAACCAACAGCAGAGTTTGATCCGTCTGTTGCTGAGAAGATAGGCAAAGAAACGGATAAGGATGTCGCCACGACCATCGATAATCGGGATGGAGCTATTGGTTATGTGACCTACTACTATGCTAAAGAAGAGCAGTTGCCCCTTTCGCGTATCCAGAATCGTACATCAAAACTGTGGATTAAGCCTTCGTTGCTGACAACCACTTCAGCTTCGCTGGATGCTGCCTATCCCGATAATCCACGGGTGGCGATTGTGGATTCCTCTAAAGAATACGCTTATCCACTGGCAGCATTTACATGGATACTGGTTAAAGAGCGCGATTATGAGGATTTGAACCAGGCGCAGGCAGTGACAGACTTTCTCTACTGGATGGTGCAAGAACCGCAGCAGATGAAAGCGAGGAAATATGGCTATGCCCCCCTCACCGATGAAGCCCGTACTTTAGCCACGGAACAGTTAGAAAAGGTTATGGTCAATGATGAGCAGGCTTTTACGCGCCCCTGAGCCGAGAAGGATAGATACCGTGAAGCAAGCAAACCACAAACCTAATGCTCCTATTGCTTGGTTACTGGTTGTGCTGCTGGTATTGGCAGGGTGTGCTAATGCCGACGACCAGCAGGCAACCGAAGAGGTGGAAGCACAGTTGACGGCAGCGGCGAATGCCCCAGAACCAACGGCTACCCCCACCGCTACCAACACGCCGCTACCCACCGATACACCAACGCCGACCACCATACCTACGCCAACCAATACTCCCCTGCCGTCTATTGATGACCTCATCATTGACGAAAAGGGGTTTGCCCAAGGTGGTGAGACGCTGGTGTATGCGTTTGTTACCCACAACCCCGATGAACGCCAAACGATGACTGATGCGCTTTATCAAGTGATGCTGTATGATTCCAGTGATGCTGTGGTCGCAACAACAACGTTTACTGTTCCCCTGCATTTGCCAGGGCAATACCTCGGTGCCACAGACAATGTGGCTATGGAGCTGGGGACGGAAATAGCCCGGATTGACATACAGCCTATCGCGGGGACATACATGACTATAGATTCCAATCAGCCTGTCCCGCTCTTTCAGGTAGACCAAGTGGGCTTTTTTGACAAGACACTTGATACCGCTATTGGCATCGTCAAAAATGCTTATCCAGAGGACATCCCCAATGTGCTGGTATCGGCACTTGCCTACAATGAGCAAGGCGTACTCGTGGGGGGCGGCAGCATCGTGGTGGAGAATATGCCTGCCAATGGGCAGCAGTATGTAGAGATACCGTTGATCTTCTCAGAGATGCCGAATGGTGGGGTCGTGCTTTATCCGTCCTTGACTGACGCATCATTTGCGTTTGGTGAGCTAGGCACAACGGATACTATGACCGATACCAATGATCTCCAATCGGCTCCGGTGTTGACTACTACCACAACCATAACGGACACGGACGACATCCAAGATGTTCCAAATGATGGGTTGCAAGATACGGATACCATAACGGATACAGAAGATGACGGCACGAGTGCTGAGGATACCGTCCCATCTCCCACTGCAACGAGTACTGCCAGCACGACTCCGATAACAGCCACGGCACAACCAGATGATGCTTCTGAAAACGAAGAATCTCCAGATGATGAGTCTGTATTGTTGGAAGAGGAAACGGAGACGGTAGCAGAGGGGGAGACAGATAACGAAGAATCGCTTACGGCGACCCCAACATCCACCGCCAGCGTGACAGCCGAAGCGGAGAGTACAACAACGTCTACCCCTGTGGCGACCAGCACCCTAACCCCAACCCATACCCCCACCCCAACGGTACCTCGACCCACTGGCGCATGTTTAGACAATGCCCCCGATACTGCCCCCAATGGTCCATTGGCATGGTTGCCCCGCACAGACCTCAACATAGACGACCAGGGTGTGGTCTGTGTTTGGGTGGTTGAGGAGCGTATACCAGTAGAAGGGGCTGAGGTGAAAATGAATCTGCTCTACCTTGACAAGAATGTGCCGCAGGTGGTTGAGGCAGACACATCCACAACGGGAGAGTTTGGCATCGCTGAATTGGCATTTACTGTGCCAGATACGTATGAATTAGAGTTTGAGCTTATCGTGATGTATGATGGCGAGACCTACGACTGGCGCAACTACCCGGATGAGCTAGGCTTGACGCTGTATACCGACTAGCTTACAAGTTCCCCTTCTCCTGCCCTCTCCCCCCACGAAACGAGCCGCGAGGGTCAACGAGCGGATTTGCTTACCCTCTCCCGTCGACCCTCTCCCCCTGCCCCCTCTCCCATAAAGGGCGAGGGGGAGCTGCCCGGTTCCCCTTCTCCCGTGTAGCGGGGGAAGGGGCTAGGGGATGGGGGGATGCGCGGTGGGGGAAGGGGCAGGGGATGGGGGGATGCCCGGAACACCCGCTCGTTGACCCTCGCGGCGCATTTCGTGGGACGCGGGGCGAGGGGGGGGACGGAGGGCAAGGATGCAGAGAGAGCAAGGCGAATAAAACAGCTATTTTCTTTCAAAAAACCAGTTTTCAAAAATTCCCCCGATAATCTGTAACATTCTTGGGAAACGTTCGTTATATGTAGGGAGTCAGGAGTAGAGTCGGGTTGGTTCGGATTTTTCAACCTTTTCCGGGGTCGTTTGGTTTAGTGGCTTATTGACACGATATACCTCCCATATTATACTACTCTTGACCTATCGGGGCTAGAGGGTATCGGAAAATAAACCTGGATAAGGTTGTGAAAATGGATGGTATCGTGTATAATGTCGCGTTGGGGGTTCCAGGGTGAATGTACGGGTGCTTTAGGTTCAAGTATTACCTAACGCCCCAAAAAGCACCAGAACCAAAACAACACATCGGACTTGACCATACCGTATGGTCAAGGAACACCAAACACGTATTGTCTGGTAATTTAAGGTAAGGAGACTTTAGAATGAAACAAAACTTCATCAAAACGTTTGTATCTGCCCTCGCAGGGAGTATCCTGCTTGTGGTAGCCATGTTCGCCATGAACGCCATGCGCCCTGAAACGCAGGTCGTTCAAGCTGCAACCGCAGTGCAGGCACCTGCGCTGGCAGCAGAAGAAACTGTGTATACGAGTGCTACCCTGTCATACACGCCAGAGGCACCAAAGTACAATTTTGAAGCTGAAAAAGCTGAAGGTATCACTTTCACGATTGTGCGTGATAAGGATGCCCACATCCCAATGACGGCAACCCTCTACATTACAAGTACGCACGTTGGGACTGAGTGGATACTTAATGAAAGCACAACCAGTACGAAGAATATTGCTGCCAAAATCTATCCTGGTACCTATCCTATCACTGCATCGTTGGTTCAATCAGAGACTGTAGATGTTGGGATACTCAAGGACACAGTAACTGTATACCCCGTCTTCCAGTTTGACAGAGGCGTACCTGCTGAAATCAAGCTGGGCGACTGCTACACTGCTGATGTCAAGATTCAGCCAAAAGTCAACTACATGAGTGATACCAACGAAATGGTGGATTATGACTTTGGCGATAAAACTAAACTGGCTGAGGTTTCTATCAACAGCACCTCTGCTTACACCAAGGTGGGCAAGGAAGATTCAACCTACGTCTTCACCCGCCATCGCTATCTCAAGGGTGGTATGACCTACACCGTCAAGGCTGACTACAATTCTGGTATCTATGGCAAGAAGGTTGGGCAAATCACCAAGACCCTGTACGTAGAGAACCCGGATGTCAAAGTTTGGGTGACGGATATGGATGGCGAGCCAATCACCACGACCAAGAGTGGCGAGATGGTTCGTGCTTGGGCAGAGACCAGCCATGCAATCTCCCCAACCATGATGTACCTGAATACCAGTAGTGAGGAAGACTTCTCCGCTATGCTTCCTATGACCGGGACTAAGGTCTACACGGATTTCACGGCACCTGAGATTCCTGAAGGCGATAAGGTCTTGACGGTCACGGTAGGGGCTGATTTGCTGTCATCAATGTATGGCGATAAAACATCGACAATTTCGAAGGAACTGAAGCTGATTACCTCTGGTTCTACACCGCTCGTAGTCGAGAAGGCACCACCGCCTCCACCGAAGGTTGATGAGGTAGACCTGAGTAATTCACCTGCATCCCCCATCAAGGCTGGCGAGTCCTACACCGTCACGGCTACGCTGATGAATGCTGACAGCGAACCAGTTACCGGCACCGACGTGATGTTTAAGGTGACGGATGCTGATAGTAACGCAGAGATCAAGACTGAAAACGAGACCTCTGATGATGCAGGTAAGGCGGAGATTACCGTCACATCAAGCGAAGTGGCGACCTACACAGTTATCGCCGTTTCCGAAGGCGTAACCTCAACCAAGCAACTGACGCTTATGTTTCAGTCTGGCGAGAACACGAAGCAGATCGACCCAACCAAGAACGAAGACGTGGAAATGACCAGCGAAGATGGCAAGGTAACGATTACCATTGAGTCTGGTACCTTCACCGAGACCGTAGACATCGTGTTTGAGGAAGCATCCGAAAATGATGCCGATGTGCAAGGGAAAATCGGTAGTCTGAAGAGCAAGGGCAAGTTTGGCTTTTTCCGAGTCAAGATCTATCATGTGGTAAATGGGCAGCGTGGTGCTCAATTCTTCCCAGTGTTGTCCAAGCCAATCAAGATTGTGTACAACCGCTTGACGGTTGCGAGCACAATGTTGCAGCAGACCACCACGGTACCTTTGAATGAGGTACAGTTGCTCAAGATGGCTACCTACACCACCAGTTGGAACAATATGGATACCACGGTAACACCAAGCAGCCCAAGTGCGGGCGATGCCCTGTCCATAACTGGTTCCACAAAGCAGCCAGGCGAACTGTTCGCAGTCATTACCGCCAACAACGAAGTCTATCTGCCCACCGTGCAGAAGCCGTAAGGTAAGCGGTACAAGGGATATTCAGGGGAAACTCTGAACAAACAAGGCTAGTCCCTGCTGCCCCGGTAGTGCTCAACGCTAAAAGAGCACTGGGGGGCAGCGGATACTCAACGCAAAAACCCGAAAGCCCCCAAGACCTCTCCTAATCACTGGAGAGGTCTTTTTGTTGCGCTTCAGTTGTCTCCCCTCGCCCTATTCGAGCTGCGAGGGTCAACGAGCGGATGTCTGGGAGAGGGGGAGCCGTTCATGCCCCCCAGCGCCCTCTGGGATCGGGGGCAGGGGGGGGAGGGTTGTTCCCCCCTATCCCTAACCCTTTCCCCCTGGGGGAGAAAGGGAACCGGGCAGGTGCCCCCCATCGCCCTCTGGGAGCGGGGGCAGGGGGGGGAGGGTTGTTCCCCCCTATCCCTAACCCTTTCCCCCTGGG
>CAYPHM010000021.1:21218-36261 GCA_964410555.1 uncultured Chloroflexaceae bacterium
AAAGGGAACCGGGCAGGTGCCCCCCATCGCCCTCTGGGAGCGGGGGCAGGGGGGGAGGGTTGTGTTCCCCCCTATCCCTAACCCTTTCCCCCTGGGGGAGAAAGGGAACCGGGCAGGTGCCCCCCATCCTGGGGGAGAAAGGGAACCGGGCAGGTGCCCCCCATCGCCCTCGGTGGGAGCGGGGGCAGGGGGGAGCGGGGAATAAAAAGGCATGGGGATGGGGGCAGTTGGAAGGGACAAAATGACCCTCTCCCCCTACTCGCGCCGCAACCGCCGTACCAAACTCTCGTAAAAATGGGTGTGAGGATGAACCCGCACAAACGTACAAATCTTACTGCTGCGTGATACGCAGATCTCGTCCCCCTCCGCCACGGCGATATTCTCGCGCCCGTCTACTGCCAGCGTTGCATGGCGACAACACGCCACCCGAAGCGATACCACCGTATCCTCATGCAGCACCATAGAAGGTATCGCCGTCAAATGGGCAGCCACGGGCACGAGGATAAGGGCGCGGGAGCGGGGGTCTACAATGGGACCACCAGCCGAGAGCGCGTAGGCAGAAGAACCAGTCGCCGTTGCCACCAGCACCCCATCAGCACGGTAGGTCGTGAGGGGGATACTATCAACCAGCACCTCTACCGTCACCATACGGCTAATATCGCCACGCGAGACCACCGCCTCATTGAGCACGGTAAACTGTGCCACTGCCTCCCCCTTGCGATGGAGCACCACATGGATAAGCGAACGTTGATCGAGCCACCCCCCCCGTTCCAGGAGCGTGTCTATCCCGGCATACAACGTCTCTGGAGTAAGCTCTGCCATAAAATTGAGCCGCCCCAGGGCTACCGTTAGAATAGGCAACCCATACGGGATAGCCAACCGTGTCGCTCGCAACACCGTACCATCTCCCCCAAGCGCAATCAACAAATCCATCCCCCGTAGCAATGATGGCTCTTCAAATAAGGCTTGGGAAGTCCCTCGCCACACTCGCACATCGCGGGCTTCAAGATAGGTTTTGAGTTCGGCGGAAACGTGGAGAGAAGGTTCCGAATGAGGATTATAGATTAACCCAATACATTCCATACTGTTAGCGTCTAGCACGATCTTTTAAAAATTGGTCTATCGTTTCAATCATCTTGCGCGGTCCCTCTTTTCCAAATAGGTAATCATCCTTAAACAAATAGCCATCAGCCCCAAGCTGAACCGCATGATCTACATCATGCAGCCGATCCATACTAGTCAGCATCAACACCGGGATATGCGCCGTTTTTTCGCTATGTTTCAGCATCGAGAGCACTTGGAAGCCATCTAAAATAGGTAAATTGACATCAAGCAAAATAAGGTCTGGAAGGTTCTCGCAAGCCAAGTGCCAACCATCCGATCCATCTGGTGTGGTAGCAATATCATATCCAGCACGAGTAAGCACGAGCTGTATCTGTAATGCTTGGCTGCTGCTATCTTCTATAAGCAGGATAACGGGTTTCTTTTTCATTACATTTTGCATGCCTTTCTGTCAGTATATCCGTAGCTCTTCTGAAAGGCAAGAAGCCGGGTTGACTAGGTATTGCGCTGTTGTACTTGCTAGTAGCATACCATAGAAAGCGTTACATTACTACCCCTAGTCTTTTGTATCTTTTCTCTGTTACTGGTACCCTCTTCATCGGGTATAGAAGGTAAACCACTAGCGTTATCATCACTACCATCTATACTGATAGCGTATACCGTGTGTGTTACGTTAGTGGTAAGGGTAATGTAAGGTACTCTCTCTGCAGGGCTATTATATACCACTACTTTTACCTCATACAAATGCATACGCTCATGGTTCCATTTGAAAATATCTTCAATATCATCTAAGAGCCGATTCAAAAATTAAGCTGCATGCCACCTTGATTTAAAAAGACATCCATACGGGTAATAAACGGTTGGTGTTCAATGAAAATGGTAGCCAGTACCACAAAAAGAATACATGGTTCCACTGACTGTTGTCTCAGTTTTAAACTGGTTCTGTTGAGGCAGAACTTGATTGTATCGGTTGCCCCACCCTCATTATTTTTTGAATCGGCTCTAAGAGCTTAACGATAAGGGGGGAAACTATAGGTTCCCCAAGAGTCCCCTTTCTGTAACAGGTTTATTCCATCAGGCGATCTGGTATCACGCCTGACGGAAGGGGCAGGGTACCTCTCCTATTCCTGTCCCTAATACTGCTGTACCAGAAAACTTCTGGCAAAGCAAGGAGTTTTCTGGTACAGCAGGCACCATGTTCCAGCCTGCGACAAAATGCATAAGGATTTTTCTCTCAAAATTTCCCCCTTGCCTTACACAATTTTCTGCTATAATATGCATACAAGAAAAATGTGCTGAGTGCCAGACAGAATGTGCAAGCCTTCGTGCATAATCTTTACTGGTATACCAACCCCGGTTATTCTTACGTACACGCAATCATACTCCCTACGGGTTTTATGAATAATCAGGATTTATAGATATTATGAAAAACTTTGGTTTTCTCCTTGAGGAGTTTCGCAAGACACGCGATATAAGCAAAAAACATTTGGCTGTTCGTGCTCACCTTTCCCCTAGCTATATCACCCTACTGATACAGGGAGAAAAGAAAAACCCTTCCCTCGATACGGTTATGTCCCTAGCACGAGCTTTGAACCTTTCGCCAGAAGAAACCGATCTGCTGTTTGATGAGGCGGATATTTCCCCTGAGCAGCGCAACCGCCCCTATCAACCGGTCTATTCTGTAAGCAATGGAGGGGCAGATGGTGGTTCTCCGTTTGTTGTTGGTCCGCCCATTCTGCACCCCCACCAGTTTTTTGGACGGGAACGGGAAATACGAGAGATTTTCTCCATCTTGAAGCAACCCCCCTTCCAACACATTGCTATTGTTGGTCCGCATCGCAGTGGCAAGACTTCACTGCTCCACTATCTCAAAGGCATCTCTACTGCTGCTACAGCAACCCTGCGCCCAGACCAACATACCTCGCATGTGTTGCAACTTGCCTCCTACAACTGGATTCTGGTAGATTTCCAGAATGTCAGGATGCGAAAACCAGGCCCATTGCTCTGCTCCATTCTTGAGCATATGCAAATGCCAGTACCAGAGACATGTACCCTCGATTCCTTTATGGAAACCTTCGAGGAGCATGTGCTTGACACCCCAACGATTATTATGATGGATGAGATAGGCGCAGCATTAGATGCTTTTGATTTGGAGTTTTGGGAAAGTTTCCGCTCATTGGCAAATACCTATACCAATGGGTTTTTGAGTTTTATCGTTACCGCCAGCCAACAACCGGCATTGCTGGCTAGTCAACAGGGCAGGTCATCTCCCTTCTTTAATATCTTTGGGCATACCATCAAGATGGGACCCTTGTTGCCAGACGAAGCCCACTATCTCATCGCTAGTTCTCCCATACCTTTTAATGCTACCGATAGTCTCTGGATTATCCAACAAAGCGGTTGTTGGCCCTCGTTGCTGCAATTTTGTTGTGACACCCTCCTAACCAGCTTACAACATAAGGAAACTGGCGATGATTGGAAACAAGAAGCCCTTGAGCGTATCGCGCCCTACCGCTACCTGCTTGAACAATCCTCTCCATGACCCGTCCAGAAACGATCTCTACGGACTCACCACAGCCATCAGCCAATCCTCTGCTTGCCAGCTGGCAATTAGTCTTTTGGCTGTTCTTTCGTCCTGCTGTCTGGAATAACCACCTAGCCCGCCTAGACAAGCGGTTGCACCCGTATGTTGCGCTGGCAGAACTGACATGGCAACAATGGCGCACCCCCTCTATACTCTGGTCACTCTTGCTCCCCGGTGCCATCTGGACAGCGACAGTTGGGGGACTATCGCTGTATGACATCCATCTCGATTCTCAGACGGTAGCGCATGCCAATATGATAACCAACATCTTGGTTATCTTTTGTATCAGCTTTGCTATCAGCATAGCGGCAGGTATGACGATTGGTGCGACCTTTAGTATGGCGGGGGTACTGATGGTCGCGCTAGGAAAGACCTTCTCGCTGACAGTAGATATGAGCCGCGAAGCACTGACCTATGGCATTGCGATGGGGGTTGTGGTCAGCACTGCCGGCAATGTTGCCAGAAACCTCTCCAACATCCACCTAACCCCTTCGGTCAAGCAGTTTGCCAGCGTTGGTAAGGCTATCTTGGTTATCCCGGTGATTATCTTGGCTTTCCTCGTTGCCACGGGCAGACCGCCATTTCATACCCTAGCGGCTACCCTAGTGGCAACATCAATTCCCATCCCCATCCCCATCCTACACCATACGATTACTGTCAGTGTGTTTGAAATAGTATCTAGTCTCATCCCTAGCAGCTTTTTGAGTCTAGCATGTCTGCTGACGATTGGTTGGCGCACCCGGCGTTGGCGCAAGGCAGTGGGGTATAGCCTCGTGTTACTCATGGTGATAACGCTCACCTCACAAAGCCTCTGGCAATCGCCTAGTTTGGCAACCTATGCTATGAGTTTGGAACGGGCTATGCTTATGAGTAGTGCATTTGGGTTGCCTTTTCTGCTTGCAGAACGTTCCAGCGGTGCATGGGCAGCATCGGTAGCGGGGGAGATAGGCTTAATGAGTTGGGTATTGATGCTCTTTCTCATTGGAGGGAATGAATCGTTTCCCCTGATTACCTCTTACCCGGTGATTATGGGTTTTGTTTTGGGCTATGCCCTCTTCCACTCCCACCGTAAGTTGCTTGCCCCGTTGTTGGCATGCTGGAATTGGCTTATCTATCGCATAGACAAACGCCGATCTGCTGGCTCGCGTAGTCTACTACGCTTCCATTCTGCCTTTTGGGATGACCTCCAACGCACCCCCCTAGCAGACCTAGAAAACTATCTGTTGTTCATCAGGGAGCGCAGCCCCACCGAGGGGTTGGCGGCTATTGCCTACCTGAGCCGTGGACACCAACGGGCTATTGCCTTGGCTGCCCAAGCCCACTGGCTTGAACGGTTCGCAGATGTGGCGGCTATCGGTGAGGCGCATGATCATTTTAGCCTGGGAGCAGCGGGGGCATTGGAAGGGGCAGATGGCGCATTGTTGCGGAGCTTAAATCGCATTAGCCAGGATGTACAGACTGCGCTGGAGCAGGAAAATAGCCTGGTACGGCGGCTAATGCTTGGCGATATAGAAGATCGGTTGGATAAGCTAGAACGGGAACTCGCCGCCAGCAGTGAGCCATACGCGGTGCAATTTTTGCCGGTAGTGGGGCAGTGGCGGACTGTGCTTGCCCAACAGATACAACTGCTTGCAGAGGCGGCAGGTGAGCAGCAGGAGATAGACAACCCCTACCTCATTGGCGTACCATTGACAGCGCAGCAGGATATTTTCGTAGGCCGCACGGATGTGATTGTGCAAATTGAGCGGCTCTTGCGGAGTTCAGACCAGCCGCCACTGTTGCTATATGGGCAGCGCAGGATGGGCAAGACTTCGCTGCTCAACAATTTGGGGCGATTGCTACGGAAAACGACCTTACCGCTGTTTGTAGATATGCAAGGCTCTACCACCCGTGCCAGTAACTATACCGGCTTCCTCTACAACCTCGCCCGGAGCATGCGCCAGTCTGCCAAGCAGCAGCGCGGTATAGACCTACCCCGCCTTACCCGTGAAACGTTGGAAGACGATCCCTTTTCACGATTTGACGAATGGCTCGATGAACTAGAAACGGCAATGGATAGCCATGAGATAGAGCTGGCGTTGTTAGCCCTTGATGAGTTTGAGGTGCTAGACAGCATGTTGCAAAAAGAACGGTTTGAGGAAAGCGATATACTCGGTATGCTACGACACCTTATCCAGCATCGCCGCCGGTTGCGGGTGTTGCTGGCAGGGTCGCATGCGCCTGCCGAAATCCAGCACTGGTCAGGCTATCTAATCAATGTACAGGTGATACATATTGGCTACCTCTCCCGTGAAGAAACCTGCCGCTTGATTGAGCAGCCGGTGCTAGACTTTGCGCTGCGCTATACCCCAGAGGCGGTAGATCGTATTATCGCCCTGACCCGCGGACATCCCGCCCTGGTGCAGTTGCTTTGCTATGATGTAGTAGAGCACAAAAATCGTCAACCGTTGATGCAGCGGTTTCAGGCAACGTTGGAAGATGTGGAATCGGCGGTGCCACTGGCAATGGATCGGGGCAATTTCTTCTTTGCCAGTGTGCAGCAAAACCGGATAGATGAACAGGGGCTAGACCTGTTGTATTACATTGCGGCGCAGGGTGAGGCGGCAGTGGTAGCGTATAGCCAGTTGGCACACCAAGCCCCCGACAACCTCACGGGGACGTTGGAGCTTTTGCAGCAGCGTGAGCTTATCGAACGGGAAGATGACGGGTATCGGTTTCAGGTGGAGTTAATTCGCCGCTGGTTTGCTGCGGTGGGGGGAGAGAAAAATATCTGCCACACCCCTTGAACTTTGCCAAAGCCCTGCATTTTTGACCAGTTTACCCAACAAAATTGATTCTTATGGTATGATATATACGTACCACTTCTGAAAAGAAAAGCACCTACTACTAACCAGCACAGTCCGGTTTGGTATGCCTATCATAAACACCATAACCAACCATTTAAGGAGACCTTTTCAATGGCAAAGGAACCATTCAACACCTTTGAAACATGTATGATCCGCCTAAACCATGCTCTTTTATCATCAATGCAGCATGATGTTGCCTATGGGAAACTCTCGCTGCAACAGCAACAACAGGTAGCAGACCACCTTATTGAAGCCATCCGCGAATCTCTTCCCCAACGCAATGGAAAACCTATCCTAGATGTCCTCTACCATGATCCCATTTTCCACCATATCCATACCCATGAAACCACTTCTCCAGAACACCCAACAGTCATCTCAAAGCGAGTATGGGGGACTTGTCAATTATTGCAACAAACGATGTGTCTTGCTTTTGCAGAGTGCATCAAAGAACATCCTGATTATAGCTTAAACATACTCCACGATCTTACCGAGGTGCTTTCAGATGTTACCTACCGTGAGAATCAACGCCGCTGTCAACCATTAGAACAGGAAAATGCCTATCTTCGAGAGAAAGTCTTGGATATGGAGATGCAATCAAGCCAATCATCCAAGCAACTTGCCGACCTTATCGTTCAAGCAACAGATTTGCTCGTTGTGATGTTGGATAAAAAAGGCCACATTGTCCACTTCAACAAGGCATGTGAAGCATCAACCGGCTATACTGCTGATGAAGTCATTGGGTTGTTTGTTTGGGATATGCTCATCCCACCAGAACAAATCGAAGGGGTAAAAGGGGTCTTTCACCAATTGGCATTTGAGCAGATGCCCAACCGCTACGAAAACCACTGGATCGCCAAAGATGGACAGTATCGCTTACTGGCATGGTCAAATACGCTGCTCTATGATGACAACGACAACGTTACCTACATTGTCTCCACCGCCCAAGACATCACCGAAAAGCGACAAGTAGAAGATCGTCTCCGCATCTTTGAGGCTTTGGTAGAAAATGCCGCAGATAGTATCGGTATAACCACGCTGGACGGCATTGTTACCTACGCTAACCCTGCCTATCAGGAGATGGTCCTGGCAACAGACAGTTTGGTCGGCTCCCAATTGCTCGATTCCTATGCTGAAGAGCCAGACTATCTATTTGGATTGGTTGGACAGGTTCTTGAAGAGGGGAAATGGCAAGGGGAGCTTTCCTACAAGCGGCAAGATGGGACAACCTTTTCTGGACAATTGACCGCCTTTCCCTTGAAAGATAAAGACGGTAACGCCGACCACGTTGCGGGCATTTTCCGTGACATCACCGAGCAAAAGCAGTTTGAAAACGACCTACGCATATTCAAGGCTATCTTTGATAATGCTTCTGATGCTATCACTGTTACCAATGCAGAGGGAACCATTACCTATTACAATAAAGCCTATCGCCAACTCTACCGTTGCGGTGAAAGCCACATGGGGCAGCCTATCGCGGTGGTAGTGGCACCAGAAGAACAGGAGCACCTCCCCGGTATTCTCCGCGAGATTATCGAAGAGGAAGTATGGAACGGGCAGGTCTTGCACATTCGGCATGACGGGACAAAGTTTCCTTCATTAGGATCAGCCTTTGTGATCAAAAACGATGCTGGAGAAACTACCGCGACAGTGGGTATTGTACGGGATATTTCTGAACTGGTCGCGGCGGAAGAAGAGCGGTCTCGTCTCCAAGAGCAGGTGATTGAAGCGCAACGCGAATCACTACGCGAGCTTTCTACCCCGCTACTGCCCCTTGATCAGCATGTGCTGGCAATGCCACTGGTTGGTACAATAGACAGTAGCCGAGCGCAACTCGTGATGGAAACATTGCTTGAAGGCATAGCCCAACATCAGGCAGAGGTAGTATTGGTAGACATCACAGGAGTGAAGGTTGTGGATACGCAAGTCGCCCAAGCTCTCATCCGCACCGCACAGGCGGCGCAGTTGCTTGGTGCTCAGGTCATCTTGACGGGCATACAACCACAGATAGCCCTGACGCTTGTCCATTTGGGAGCCGATATGAGTGGCATTGTGACAAGGAGTACTATACAGCGTGGCATTGCCTATGCCCTCTCCTGGAGGAGAAATGGGTAGCGTCTTTCAGGGGCAGGGGAACCCTTACAAGGGTAGGTCAGACGGGCAAAATTCCCTATGGTATTCCCCTCTCCCCCCTGCCCCCTCTCCCATAAAGGGCGAGGGGGAGTCGCCCGGTTCCCCTTCCCCCCTCGGTGGGGGAAGGGGCTAGGGGATGGGGGGATGCTCGGTGGGACGCGGGGCTAGGGGATGGGGGGATGCTCGGTGGGACGCGGGGCTAGGGGATGGGGGGCAAATATGAATTTATATTAAATTAACAAGTCATCCCCGTTCTATTGCAATCAGATATATCTTGTGCTACTATGTATGAAGTTTGATATTTGAAAAAGGAAATTACCAACGCATATCTGCTGAATTTAGAACACTTGGAATAATCTCATTAGAAGAGCTTTCAAATTTCCAGGAAAAATTTGAAATGTATGATACTGACACGACAATAAATACCATAAGAGATGCAATAATAGCGAATTATTTAGGTTTTGATTTACTGAATACAGAAAAACACGGGTTTGATGCAAAGAAAAGTAATAAAGAACATTTTTTAGAAGTCAAACAATGTTCTATTTCAAGCAAGACCAGGGGATGAACATGGAATGAAACAGTCTGTATCAATACAGAAATTGATAAAAGAGTTTGATTTTAAGGTTATCTGTCCGCCTGAAAAATCAGAAGATTACGTTTATAAACTTTTAATTACTTACAATAAATCCCTGATTGAGGTTCTAAATAAAATGACATCAGAACACTACGAAATATATAACACATCCTGTTATGGATTAACTGAATTACCAGACGGCACTATTGATGCGCTTGTCACAGACCCACCGTATGGCATATCCTATCAGAACAATTACTGGGATAAAGATTTGCCCGATAGACAGATTTGGCAAGATTGTATCAGAGTAATGAAATATGGGGCTTTTGGGTTGGTTTTTTCCTCGGTGAGACTGATGCATAGGCTTATGGTTTCGCTGGAAGACACCGGCTTTCTCATTAAAGATGTGCTGTTTTGGGTGTATTTAAACGGTATGCCAAAAAGCAGAAATGTTGCCCTGGATATAGATAAAGAACTTGGTAGGGAAAGCCGGGTTGCCGGGAAATACCAGTATGTTCAGGGCTACAAAAAAGACGGGGCAGAGCATTATTATGCAGGGACAGGAAAAGTAAAATACGAACCCGCATCACCATTGGGACTCTTCTATAAGGGCGCAGGACTCGGACTAAAGCCTGCCTATGAACCAGTTATCCTCATTCAGAAACCGCTAGAAAAGGGGCTTAATGTTGCCCAAAACATGATCAAATATGGCACAGGTGGTTTAAACATTGAGGAAACACGCATACCATATGCAACCGGGGAAACCAAAGTTGGGCATAATCCACATCCAAAGGGCAGAGTAGCTTCAAATATACTACGGACGGATGAACTGCATGATGGGTATGACAAGTTTTTTGCCGTACCAAAAGTCAGACAGCATGCAGAGGAATACAATAATCACCCTACGCTAAAACCTGTGGCATTGATGGAGCATTTGGTAAAACTGGTCAGTTTTGAAAGCCAGAGGGTACTAGACCCGTTTATGGGAAGCGGTAGCACCGGTGTAGCATGTTTGAACCACAAAAGATACTTTGTCGGTTATGAGTTAGATGAAACCTATTTTCACATAGGCAAGCAGCGGATTGAGACACAAACCCTACGTCATGCAACCACATTGTTTTAATACGCAAGAGTCACCTCCGCCAACGCCACCCCCCGCGGGTATGGCTGCGCCGGGCTAACCACATGCACTGGTGTGCGTAGCTCAAGCAGGGTGTGTTTCACCTGTTCCCCCGCCTGCCCCGCCTGCCCCGTTGTACTGCTGCTCCCCCCTAGCGGTATCACCACCCGCTGCCAGCCGGGGGTGACGGATACTGTTGTCAACACTGCCCCCCCCCACGACACCTCAACCTGGGTTGAGGGAGCATCTGCCCGCATCACCAACACCAACCGGGTTGGTTGATCTGGTTGATTAAGCTGTACTGGATACCCCATGCGTAGTTGGGCATGCCGTTTGGTCCAACGGTAGATATGCTCTTTATCCCGTGCTGGCGGCGAAAACCCCCGTATTACCCCCGGCGCAAGCATTGCTGCATCCCATGTTGTACCAGCAGACGATGGCATCCGATCCCATGCCCACGCATACAACTGGTTGTTGTCCCACCCCAACGCGGCAATCTGCTGCATAGCTTGCATAGCAGCCGTAGTGTCACCCATGCGCCGCAATAATGCCAATCGCCATGCGTGGGTTGGCGTATTTTGCGGGGCACGTTCTACCGCTTGGGTATAGCCTTCCAGTGCAGCCTCCAGATTACCCTGCTTGCGCCAATAGTCCCCAAGCGCAACGTAGGGCAGGTAGTTGTCGGGGGCAGCAGCAATAGCCCGCTCAATTGCCGGTAATGGCTCACCAGCATTTAGCTTCGCTTGGATAAGCCAGTATTGGCTTTGCCCAAAGGGGATATAAACACTGGCATAGAAGAGGAAGGCTACTAGCCCCATACCGATAACCAATCCCAAATACCGTAGCCATGAGGATTGCACAAGCCGTTGCCAGACAAGCCGTGGGTGGGCAAGCGGCAAGGCAGCATAGATGAAAACTGCCATCATTAGCGGGAGTCGCAGCCGTGGATGGCCTAGCGATACGGCACTCAACAGCGTGCCATACAGCGTCCAGCCAATCAATGTCCAGGAAATTTCACGGAATCGTGCCAGCACTAGCCCAACAAGTGCCAACACCATAATGAAGACGTACTGTATATCTGAAGCAACCGCAAAGGGGAGCGAACGTTCATCCAGCGTGATGCCAATAGGAGCATTGGCAGCAAATAGCCGGGTGTCTAGCTGCCACAGCGAGACCGTCTTGTAGCGCAACCGGGCAAGGAAGAGCATCGGCTCTTGTTTGATGTTGTCCATAGCCCGTTGGAGTGCCACCTGTTGCCGCTCTGCCGAGTTGGGAATGGTCGTATTCCACACATGTTGCAATTCACGCTCTTCTGGTTCTAGCAGATTACCAAGCCAAAAACTGATCCCCCCATTGGTATCTACCAAAACGAGATGTCCATACACCGCATAGTTGCGGGCGGTCCAGGGGGCAACAACCACGACAAAACCAATCAATAATGCCAACGGTGCCAAGAGGTAGCGGGTAGGCTGTTGCCAAATAGTGCGAAGAGCATGGCGAAAATGGGTGTCGTCACTTCGCAGCTTTTGCCAGATAGCCCACAGGAATACCAACGGCAGCGCGTATACCCCCACCGGGCGAGTCAATGCTGCCAACCCCCATGCGACCCCACCGGCAAAAAGCCATTGCCAACGCATCCCCTGTTGTTGGGCTATGGTGAAGAGCAACAGTGCCAGCGTTATCATGAAGATAAAGAGCGTCTCAGACATCAGTTGGCTTGCCAAACTTGCGTAGGGCAGGAAGAGGGCAGCCAATAATGCTGCTACGAGACCAGCCCGTTGGCTTGCCAGCACCCGCCGCGCAAGCTCTGCCAGCAGGGGCAAGATTGCAGCACTGAGCAGTACCTGGACCAACATTGCCCTGGGAATATCTACCCCTACGATAGCAAATATCCCCGCCAGCATCAGCGAGGTTAGCGGGGGACGGAGCCATTGTCCATCATCATAGTAGCTGCCATCCAACAGCATATGGATAGCTCCACGGTAGTATTCATCCTGGTCGCCAGGGTAGATCATCCACGCGCTACCCTGGTCATACCAGAGCCAAAGACGGGGGATGAGCGACACGAACACAATGCATGCGAGAAGAACGTTGTAGGTTTTTTTGGTCATAAGTAATCGTAATGCAAAGACAATAGTCCGGCGATATTTAGGTCTCTTTAAGCAACTGGAGTTCAATAGCCCGTACAGCAGCTTGGGTACGGTCTGATACACCGAGCTTGGCGATGATATGCTGGACATGGATTTTAACAGTACCAGCACTGATAACCAACTCTTCGGCTATCTCGCGGTTGGTTTTGCCTTCAACCAGCAAGCGTAGCACATCGATCTCGCGTGGCGTTAAACGCTCCGGGGGAGCGATGGCAGTATTGTTGGTTTCGTTTGACATGGTATAGAGTAGGCGTTGTGTTAGGTCTGAATTGAGAAAAGTCTCTCCCCGCAGCACCGTTCGTATGGCGGTCAGCAATTCACGGCGCGAGGTATCTTTGAGCAAATAGCCAGAAGCCCCATTTCTCATGGCGGCTATGAGATAGTCTGTCGTTTCGTGCATGGTCACAATAATGATGCTCGTATTTGGGCATATCTGTTTGATAATCCGGGTGGCTTCTAGCCCATCCATGTCTGGCATACGTACATCGAGCAGCGCGATTTCGGGGCGGGTATGGCGGCAAAGTTCTACTGCCTCAAGCCCGGTAGTTGCCTCGCCCACGATAATCAACCCCCGCTCACCGGTAAGCAGGGAGCGCAACCCGGCACGAGCAAGCTCGTGGTCATCGGCAATAATGAGCCGTGTCACCCGCGAGGATCGGGCAGTTTGTGCATTAGTCATCCCTAGTCTCCTTTATTTCGCAAGGGGGCTTCGGCAACAATGCTTGTTCCCTCTCCTGGTCTGCTGGTGACACGACATGTGCCACCAACCAGCGAAATGCGTTCATACATACTGACGAGTCCAATCTGCTCACCACCAGTACTGGATAGTTTCGATTGATGATCAAGATGAAACCCACAGCCCCAATCCTGTATTTCAAGACGTATGATGTGTGGGGAAACATAGAGGGCTAGACGAATAGGCGTATTGCCAGCGTGTTTGCGTATGTTGGTTAAGGCTTCTTGGGCAACCCGGTAGAAGGCGGTTTCAATAGGTGGCGGGAGTCGCTGATATTGCGTATCGAGCGTCTCTTCATAGGTCACGTCCCAACGTTCGGTACGAAGATTGTTGACTTCATGGCGCAGCGCACTAGCAAGCCCAAAGTCGTCAAGCACCGTAGGACGCAATCCAGCGATAATCAGGCGGGTTTCTTTGACTACCCGTTGCGCTAGGTCAAGGGCTAAATGGAGTTTTTGACGATTGCTCACAGAACGGGGATGATAGGAACTGGCAAACGATTGGAGATGTTGGTGAGCACTAGCAGCAACCTGGGCGAGGCTATCGTGCAATTCATAGGCTACCCGTCGCCGCTCTTCCTCCTGTGAGGTCATTAACCGTTCAACCAAATCCAGCAAGACAACCTCGCGTTGTTCAAGTTCTTTGAGCAGGTGGGCATTTTCCTCATGCAGCTGCGAATTTTCCAGCGTTACGGCAAGTTGTGAGGCAAGTAATTGCAGCGTATCCAGGTCATCTGCATTAAGCGTATGTGAGCAGGATGTGCTCTTCAACGTGAGCACCCCCACGGGGGTACCATTGGCAGAGATGAGTGGCAGGTTGACTGTTGAGGGAATAGACTTGGTGTAGGTGCGCCAAGAAGTACCCACATCTTCGCCATGCCCTTCCAAGATCATAGGCTGTTGCTTGTCCAAGACTCTACCCGATATGCTATGGGGGAGGTCTTCTACTCTTGTGCCTGGAGCAACGGCATCTTTGCCTATCGAGGCGCGAACTTCAAGCGTTTGGTCTGGCTTGACGAAGAGCAGAATACTGCCGCTATCATAGCCACTAAAGCTGGTGGCATGCTGGAGCGCCAGGTAGAGCAAGTCTGAAAGGGCATAGGTGCTTATCAAGTCACGCCCCATCTCAATGAGATCACGAAAGCGGGTAGCCCGTTCAGATGCAGCGTTGTGAGCGTGTTGAAGCACCTCGGTAGTTTCCTTCCAAAAGGTTATATCGCGTAAGACCATTTGTACCATCTGGTCAGGGGGCTGTTGGGGGGAGTGTTGGGTGTTCTGCTGGCTGTTATCCCACTGAATCCAACTAGCGTTGACCTCTACATGGACCGGGGCATTGTCTGTCCGTTGTAGGACCATTTCAAACCGATCTCTAGGTTTTTGGGTAGCGATGATACGGGCGATACGCTTGATAATGTATTCGCTTTTGGTTTGGCTTGAAGAGACAAATTGGGCTATGCTATTTCCCACTACCGGTTGCTCGTGTGGGATGTGCAACAGCGAAAAGAAGGTCGTATTGGCGAAGATAATCGTCCCTTCCCCATCTACCAGCAGCATGCTGTCTGGCAATGTTGCTATAAGCTGTTGAAATAGCTCTGGTTCTCTACACGGTATCATACCCGCACATGGTACCATGAATATGCCCATTGTGCATACGTGCTCAGGGAATGGATATTTCTCCCCGTGTATATCCCCCAAAAAGTCGTTCTTTCCCCTTTACAAAAGGCTAGGGGATTGCTACAATAGCAAGCGTTACACACCTATACGGCCTAAGCATAGTTGTTGTAACGTGGGGATTTGGAGTAGAGGCAAGCTGCTCCAAGTCCTTTTAGTTTTTTAAAG
>CAYPHM010000021.1:36361-46448 GCA_964410555.1 uncultured Chloroflexaceae bacterium
ACGTGGGGATTTGGAGTAGAGGCAAGCTGCTCCAAGTCCTTTTAGTTTTTTAAAGGCGATTTTTCGGAGAACTCCTTATGGGTTTTGTGAAAGTCCCCCTATCCCGTTAGTTTTTCTCCTCTCATATCTCCCCAAAAACCGTGGTTTTAGCCCTTTACAACCAGCACTGAAATTGCTATACTACGAACAGTTACACACCTATACGGTTTAAGCTGTAACGTGGGGATTTGGAGTAGAGGCAAGCTATTCCAAGTCCTTTTAATTTTTTAAAGCGGTTTTTCGCAAAGCCCAAACGTCCCCGGTTGATTTTCCCGCTTTCGTTTTGACAGTCCCCCATCCCCCCGCTACAATAGGTGGCTAGTAGCCTATTTAGCCAAATGTAGTCAAACCACTATGCACGAATACCCATTGACCCAGAGCATCCTCGCCACTGCGATAACTACCGCAGAGCAAGCGCAAGCCACCCGTATCACCGAAATAACCATAGTTATCGGGGATTTGAGCAGTTTTATCGATGAGTCGGTACAATTCTACTTTGACATCTTGAGTAAGGATACCCTAGCAGAGGGGGCAGTTTTGCAGTTCCAGCGTGAGCCTGCCACTTGCCAGTGTTGGGATTGTTCGCATACCTTTACCGTTCGTGCGCCGTTGGTAGATACCTGCCCCTCTTGTGGCAGTGCGCGTCTTCAGGTGACGGGTGGGCAGGATTGCCGTATTGCGAGTATTGAGGTGGATTAGCGGGGATATGCGCGTAGAGAGACGTTGCATGCAACGTCTCTGCTTTTGTTATGAGGTTCCGGGGCAGCGGGCAACAAAAAAATACATCTCACACATTGAACAGAAAATGGCATATGTCGCCATCCTGCACAATATACTGTTTGCCCTCCATACGGACTGTCCCCGCCTTTTTTGCCTCGTTCATGCTGCCTGCTGCGACCAGATCATTGAAGGCGACTACCTCTGCACGGATAAAGCCGCGTTGTATATCTGAATGGATAGTCCCTGCTGCCTCTACCGCAGGCGTATTTTGTCGGATAGTCCAAGCGCGTACTTCGTCGGGACCGGCGGTAAGAAAACTTATCAACCCAAGCAACTGATAGGACAACCCGATAACTCTATCACGGGCAGATTCAGTGATGCCGAGGTCTTCCATAAACGTTTGTGCGTCCGCCTCGTCAAGTTGGGCTAGTTCTGCTTCAATCTTGCCACACAGCGTCACACCTTCGCTCCGCTCTCCGGGAGAAACCATTGTTGGCGGATTGGTAAGCTGTTCCTCGCCAATATTCATTGCGATCAGCATGGGCTTGGCGGTAAGAAACTGGAAACCGCGAATCATCCGGTCTTCCTCGTCAGTAAGTTCTACGGCACGGATGGGTTTATCTTCTTCAAGGGCGGTTTGCAATCGTTGCAACAGGTCGCGCTCGGTGACTCGCGCTTCACGCTCGCGCCCCGCCATCTTGCCAATCTCGCCTTCTAGTCGGCTCAACCGCCGCTCGATAATCGCCAAATCAGCAAAGGCTAGTTCCAGATCGAGGGCTTCTCTGTCGCGCTCTGCATCTACGCTGCCCTCTGGATGGGGGACCTCTTCATCTGCAAAAGCTCGCACCACATGCAGCAGGGCATCCGCGGTGCCGAGGTAGTTGAGCAATGCTGGTGGCAGCCCACTACCCTGCTGCTCCCCCCGGCTAATACCGGCTACATCTACATAGTCAACATCAGCGTAAATTGTTTTGCGCGGTGAGAACATCTGCTCCAAGACGGATAACCGTGCATCTGGCACTTTGACCAATGCTTGATTTGGTTCCATCTGCCCAGAGGCATAGGCTGTTGTTTGAGCTGTGCCACGGGTCAAGGCGTTAAAGACCGTGGTTTTGCCGCTGTTTGGTAATCCTACAATTGCGATACGCATAGCTACAGTGTATACCCCCGCTTTCGTGCTATTTCTTCTTTGTGCTTGCGGAAGAGGATGTCGCGTTCTGTTCCCTTAATAACTCGGCTATAGGAACTGAGGACATTTTCTACTTCCTCGTCTATTTCTTCCTCAAGCTGTAAATCGGCTACGATAAAATCATAGATATGTTTCACCCGCCCGGCTCGCCCCTCTTTTGGTTTCACCCCCGGAGCTTCCTTGTAGCCGATGAGTTCACGACTGGCTAACTCATCGTGGAGACGTTCGGCAATACGCCGTATTTTATCTTCAGATAACCGCATATACCACCTGCCTAGTCATGCTTTGTGCTTATGCTCTGGTTAGTATACCATACCCCTATATCTCCGCAAATTTGTGGGTTTTGTGACTCTCCGTACGCCCTAAAGAGTGGCGGCTTCTTGCGGGTATCCGCAATCCCCTTTCCCCATAGGGCAAGGGGGAGCTGTACGGTCTCCCTTCTCCCGCGTAATAGGGGAAGGGCAAGGGAGGGGGGGTTGACCATCTCCCCTAACCTACCCCTGTAAGAGAGGGTGCGGGGGGAGCGGGTCGTTATGGCGACTCGCCACTCATCGCCTATGACTACGGGGTTTCTCTAAAATGTCGCCAAAGTGCTCTTCAATATCATTGTAGAGTATGCTACAATGGTTTATAAACCATTAAGATGATCAACCTTTTTGTACGCCACGAGGTTGTTGTACAGGTTGTTGTACAAAATTTTTTGTCCCCCCTTCCTATGACTAGGAAGGGGAATGTAGACTCTCGTGTGGAAAAATCTATGGTGAACCTGTGACAGTCTACGCTACAACAACCAACGAACAACCAACGAACAACCAACGAACAACCAACGAACAACCAATGAACAACCAACGAACAACCAACCAAATGACAGAGGAAAAAATCAACCAGATCATGGGATAGATTATGCATCTCTTTCTACAACTTACTGAACGGGTACCCAATATCCAACCGTTGCTGCATGCCACACTTTCAGAGCACAACACCATCTTTGCTGCAACCCCCCCCCACCAACAAGAAGCCATCATCCAAAGCCTACTAGGTATGCTCAGCAATACAGAAGAACCGCAACAAGCTGCCCGGTTGTTGGAAACCCTGCAACCCCTTGCTCCCCCGTGTGATACCCCGGACTTACCACCACAAGGGCAAGCACAAGAAGCGGTTATTACCCTCTGTACCCACCTGCATCAAACCATGCTTGTCGCCTATTCCCCCTGGCTACAAGAACAACCGACAACCGGGCTTGCAGCCCTCCAGCATATGCAGACGGTCATCAATGAGACGATAGCCCTTGCCTGTAAGCAAATGCGCCAATCGCCAGCACATCCGCACAACAAAGATCGGTACGAACGGGCTATCAATGCGGCGCAGGTGTGGGTATGGGAATGGGATCTGACCAACGGTTCCCTCTACCTCTCGCCCCATCTCAAAGCTAGGCTTGGCTATACCGATGACGAAATACCCAACACCATAGACGCTTGGATGAGCCATATTCACCCAGATGACCGCAAGCGTATCCAAGATGGGCTATATGCCCATGTGCAAAACACCTCAGCAACGTTTGAGATAATCTACCGGGTGTACCAGAAGCATACCGCTTCGCGCTGGATGTCCATGCGGGGGACGGTTATTTGTAATACTGCTGGTACGCCTATACGAGTGTCTGGGACTAACGCAGATATTACCGATTATAAGCAGGCACAGCTTGAACTCCAGCGGCGCGATAACATTCTCAAAGTTGTGGCTTTTGCCGCCGAGCAGTTTTTGAAGACTACCAGCATGAACCAACATATGGCTCCCTTTCTTGAACAGCTCGGTACTGCTGCCGAGGTAAGCCGAGTCTATGTCTTTGAGAACCATAGGAACAATGAGGACAACGATCTTTGGTTAAGCCTGCGATATGAGTGGATAACCCCCGATTTGGCATCACGCTTAGCCCCCACCCGTATTGAAAATCTCTCCTACCAGGATACTGGCTTTGCCCGGTGGGTAGACATCCTCAGCCAAGGGGAGCCGCTTCACGGCAATGTGCGTACTTTTCCTGAGCAAGAGCGGGATTCTCTCCAACGCCAGGGAATATACTCCATTGCCACTATGCCCATTTTTGTTGGGGATGAGTGGTGGGGGTTTATTGGCTTTGATGAAACGCGCAATGAGCGGGAGTGGTCTGAGGCAGAGATAGACGCTATCCGCACAGCTGCCAGTATCATTGGCACTGCCATACAACGCGAGATAGTCCAATCTACCCTCAAGAAAAATGAGGATGAAATCCGTACCCTCTACCGGGCTATTGAGCAAAGCCCCAACTCCATCATCATTACCAATACCAACGGCATTATTGAGTATGTGAACCCACGGTTTACACAGGTGACGGGCTATGCTTTCACAGAAGCAGTTGGGCAAACTCCCCGCATCCTCAAATCTGGCTATACCGATATGGATGAGTACAAGAATCTCTGGCAAACCATCCTATCGGGCAAAGAATGGCGTGGGACATTCTACAACCGGAAGAAGAATGGGGAATATTACTGGGATTCAGCGTCTATCTCGCCCATCACCAATGCCCACGGCTCCATTACGCACTTTGTCGCCGTCAAAGAAGACATTACCGAACGGGTGAAGGCAGAGGAATCCCTGCGCCAAAGTGAGCAGAAATTTCGCGGAATTATTGAGCAATCCTATGATGGTATCGTGCTCAATGACGAACATGGCAATGTCAGTGAATGGAACCGTGGCGCAGAAAAGATAACGGGTCTCAATCGTTCGCAGGTGATAGGTCGTCCCGGCTGGGAGGTGCTGTTTCAGCTACTCCCTAGCGAACAGCGTATCCCTGAGCGTATGGAGATTTTTCAGCGGCAGGTGCAGGGGTTTACCCAAACGGGCAAGGCGGCATGGGTCAATCAACTTGTTGAACACGCCTTTCAGGATACCAGCGGGAATCTCCGCTATGCCCAACAGGTCAGCTTTTCTATCAAAACCCACAATGGCTTTATGATGTGTTCTATCTTGCGGGACATCACCCAACGCAAGCAGGTTGAGGCAGAATTGCGTCAAGCGCGGGAGGCAGCAGAGGCGACCAATCGGGCGAAGTCAGAATTTCTGTCGAATATGAGCCACGAGATACGTACCCCCCTCAATGCCATCATTGGGATGAATACTCTGTTGCTCACCACCGACCTGACCAATCGCCAAGAGGATTTTGTCCAAACTGCCCTCACGAGCAGCGAAGGCTTGCTTGCTCTCATCAACGATATATTGGAATTCTCCAAAATTGAGGCGGGCAAACTTACCCTCAAATACCAGTCGTTTGATTTGCGGGCATGCATTGAAGAAACGCTTGATATGCTGGCAAACAAAGCTGCGGAAAAGCACCTTGACCTTGCCTATATCTTAGATGACCACATCCCATCCTTACTGATAGGTGATGCAGACCGTCTGCGCCAGATATTGATCAACATCCTGGGAAATGCGGTCAAATTTACTGAGCATGGCGAGGTAGTGGTGACGGCAAAACTCGTCCCGTCCCTTGAGCCATCTTCGCAAATAAAGCTGCATATGCAGGTACACGATACGGGTATTGGCATCTCCCAAGATGGCATAGACAAACTTTTCCAGTCATTTAGCCAAGTGGACACCTCCAACACGCGCAAGTATGGCGGTACGGGGCTAGGCTTAGCGATTAGCAAACGGTTGGCGGAGATGATGGGCGGGACATTGTGGGTGGAAAGCGAGGAAAACAAAGGCTCTACCTTCCATATTACCTTTTTTGTACAGGTAGCAGCCCAACAAGCAACCCCGCTTGAATGGCAAGAACTCCCCTCACCGGTGCTGGCGGACAAGCAAGTGCTCATTGTTGCAGATGCTGCTACCAGTCGCACACTACTGACCCGCTATACGCAACTCTGGGGGATAATCCCCAAAGTCACGACGACGAAGCAAGAAGCCTTACACCGCCTCAAGCAAGGGTACACCTTTGATGCCATCATCCTTGATATACACAACACAGCCCAACAAGGGCTAGGGTTGGCAGCAGAGATACAAGCCCTAGATGAAGGGAGAGCTATTCCTATCCTGCTGGTTATTTCTGTACAGATGTGGTATGAGGTAACGCGCCATGAGCAACTCTCCATTGCCGCCTCTACCTCCCGTCCCATTAAGCCTGCCCAACTGTATGAAGCCTTGTTGGCAGTCTTTACCAACCAAAAAGTCCGCCGTATAACTGCCCGCCCACAAGTTGACTCTGAGCTAGGCAACCATCGTCCGCTCTCCATACTGTTGGTAGAAGATACCAGTGCAAGTCGCAAAATGTTTCTCTATTCGCTAGAAGTCATGGGGTATGCGGCAGATGTGGCGAAAGATGGGAAAGAAGCCTTCCAAAAGGTGCAACATGGCGCGTATGATGTAGTCTTAATGGATGTCATTATGCCAGAGATGGATGGCATAGAGGCAACCAAACAGATACGGGCTACTCTCCCTACCCATCGCCAACCGTGGATTATTGCCCTGACTGCCAACGCTATGGAAGGGGATCGTGAACGATGTTTGGGTTCTGGGATGAATGACTATGTGAGTAAGCCGGTGAAAATAGGGGAACTTGCTCGCGCATTGCTTCAGGTGCCTGAGCAGTATGTTGGAAGTATGGACAAGGACAGCCAACTCGCATCCGCACAACTAGCCTATGATCACCAGGGGCTTACGGGCGAGCAGCAGCAGGATGAGCAAGAACAAGATGACCACTGCCTAGAACTTGGCAAGGATCAACAATCTTCCCATGCTGCCCCACCATCATCAACAGCAGCAGAGCCAGCAGAGCCAACAGCAGAGCCAACAGCAGAGCCAGCAGAGCCAACAGCAGAGCCAACAGCAGAGCCAACAGCAGAGCCAGCAGAGCCAACAGCAGAGCCAACAGCAGAGCCAACAGCAGAGCCAACAGCAGAGCCAGCAGAGGAAACGGACGAAGACCTACCCGATACCCCCCTTCATCCAGAACGCACGGAGCACTTTCTCTCTGCGATAAAGCGGGGAGGGGCTGCCATGGCGCGTGATTTCATCAACACCTTCTTGAATGATATGCGGGAGCGCAAAGACACGCTGTATACCACCTATAAGCAGGGCGATGCAAAGGAGTTTCACCGCGCTGCCCATTCGCTCAAGTCGTTGAGTGGGCAAGTGGGGGCGGTGCGGCTCTCGCTGATGAGCGAGCAGCTGGAGCAGATGGGGCTGGACATCCCACAGAATGGTGTACTAGAACAGGTTGACCAGATAGCAACAGAGTTTGCGTTAGTTGAGGAAGCCCTAACCAAAGAGGGTGAAGCCTTGTAGATGGTGGTCAGCACCAGGGAGCCGTTGCATACACCGGCTCTCCAATAAGTTCTATAACCAAAAACCAAGATGCCAGTATAGGTGCTGTTGGGAGCATTCCTACGCTGGCATCTTCTCTGAAGGAGAGTAGAGAAAAAAGTAACACAATCCCCACAAAGCAGTATACCATACTTATACAACTAATGCAAGGATAAAATTATAAAAGTATGGTATGCTACAAAGGACAGACTTTTTTTGCAGCGATAATCAGCTATAAGGAGAGCTATTATGGAAAAGGCAACATTTGCCGCTGGCTGTTTTTGGGGGGTAGAGGCGACCTTTCGCCAAATACCGGGCGTGATAGATGCGCTTGTGGGCTACACTGGTGGCAGCTATGATAACCCAACCTACAAGGATGTTTGCACCGGCACAACTGGACATGCAGAGGCAGTGCAAGTAGAATATGATCCAACAGTTGTGAGCTATGAGCAACTCTTGGATGTTTTTTGGAAGAACCACGATCCAACGACACGCAATCGGCAGGGACCTGATATTGGCACACAGTACCGTTCGGCTATTTTCTACCACACGCCAGAACAGGAGGCTGCGGCGCGGGCATCCAAAGCCAAACTCGACCAATCGGGACGCTACAAACGGGCTATTGTCACAGAGATAACACCGGCGACGACCTTTTACGAGGCGGAAGCCTACCACCAGCGGTACTTGGAGAAACGGGGCAAAAGCCACTGTATCGTGTGACGTAGGGAGTGATATTACAGGCTATACTATCCCACGCCATGTTCCCCGGTATGGGGCGATGGCAAAGTCGCACAATCAAAGAAAATTTGCCCTTTTTGCCCACACTCTCCCCCTGCCCCCTCTCCCATTTTAGGGCGAGGGGGAGCCAAACATCCCCTTCCCTCCGCGGTGGGGGAAGGAGCAGGGGATGGGGGGCAAACCGGACGTTGCCATCGCCCTTTTCCCCGTATGTGGGGTATGGTTGTAGAGACGTTGCCGTCTCTTATGCTACCCTTGATCATTATGCACCTTTGACTTGACCTATATGAGAAGGAGAAGATACGTATGTATGGAAGAGATGCCACAGTTAAGAATCACTTTGATGAAACCCATATCGTTAAGGGGCTACAATCACTTGACCGCAGGAAGTAGCGCATGATTACCCGATTATCGCTTGAATAGTTTAAGAGCTTTCGCCAAGCAGAGCTATGAAAGGAGCTACCACGAGACACACATGGACGAAATCTTTATGACCGAACGCCAGCTGCGAGCCGCTGAATATTTCATGGAACATCAGCGGCTCACCAGCGACCTGGTAGACGACCAGGCTCGTCCCCTTATCCAGTGGGCGAGCTACCAAGCCGCGCTTGCTGCTGGCGACCCTGAACGGACGGATGAGGAACTGGATACCATAATGCAGTCTATTCGCCGCGCAATCCGATGGGTTGTCGCCAATGCCGCCGATGAATTTGACCCTGAACGTCTGGTAGCTCTGGCAAATCAGGCGCGAGAAAGAGAAGGCTAACATGCCAGCAAAGAAAAGCCGCCGGTCCAAGCGTGGCAAAACCACTCGTAAGTCCCCAACGATCTGGTCTATTATAGGGATATTGCTCATCTTAGGTTTGGGATACCTCGTGAAAGAGGGCTATATAGACCCCAACGATTTGCCCATAGATGTAGAGCAATTTGGCATAGAGGGAGACCATGCTCCGTCCACCCACCCTATGCAGAGCACTGGTGCCATCCAGCCCTATTTCACCACGCCCTACCTGGTCTACCCCGATAAACGCGAACAGCGCACTCCGCCGCCATTTGAGCAACAGCTTCTAGCCGATATAGACAATGCCCAGAGCAGCGTAGACGTAGCCGCTTTTGAGTACAACCTAGAGAGCGTTGCCGAGGCGTTGGTACGGGCAAAAGAACGGGGGGTAACAGTACGACTAGCATTGGATCGTGAGAATTTGGAAGACCCGGAAGAGGCAGCATGGGCAGGGATGGTGGAGGAGGTTGGTATCCCCATCTCGTGGCAGGAAACAACCGCCTTTTTGCATAGCAAATTTGCCATCATAGACCAGACTATTGTCTGGATGGGGTCTTTGAACTTCAGCAACAACGGCACATATCGCAACAACAACAACCTGCTGCGCTTTACCATACCTGCCATTGTAGAAAACTACTCGACAGAGTTTAGCCAAATGTTTGATGATGGGCTATTTGGTAATAACAAGGAACCGATAACGCCTAACCAGATGATACAGGTTGATGGTATCCAGATAGCCAACTACTTCTCGCCCCAAGATCGCGCCGATGTCTACATTGTTGAACGGTTGGAGCAGGCAGAGGAGTCTATTCGCTTTATGGCGTTTTCCTACACCAGCGACCCGATAGGCGAGGCGATGGTCGCACAGCACAACGCGGGGGTGCAGGTGCAGGGGGTGTTTGAGTCGCGGAGTGCCTATGGCATAGGGGCAGAGTTTGAACGGCTACAAGATGCTGGTATAGAGGTGCATCAGGATGGCAACTGCTATACGATGCACCACAAGGTCATCATCATAGATGACGAGACGGTCATCACTGGCTCCTACAATTTTACCAAACGAGCACTTGATACTAATGACGAAAACTTTGTCATTATAGATGACCCTGCCCTCGCTAGTATGTACGTTGAGGAGTACAACCGGGTGTATGATCAGGCAATCCACCCGACAGAGTGTGGGCGGTAGCGGGGGGAGAAGGGGAAAGGCTCCCCCTCTCCCCCTCTCCCTCTTCCCCCGCTTCCATTCCAGGGCAAGGGGGAGCACACCTGCTCGGTTCCCCTTCTCC
>CAYPHM010000022.1:0-19966 GCA_964410555.1 uncultured Chloroflexaceae bacterium
GGCAGGGGATGGGGGCTGACCGATGAGGGAAGGGGCTAGGGGATGGGGGCTGACCGGTGGGACGCGGGGCAGGGGATGGGGGCTGACCGGTGGGACGCGGGGCAGGGAATGGGGGGATACGCGGAAAGACGTTGCATGCAACATCTCTCCAATAGTCTTTCGTGTTTGGGAAAAGAATCTGCCACACCCCTGAGCGGGTTTTCGGAAAGTTACAGAGTTAGGGTATACTAAGAATTGGTAAAAACCTACAGAGCCTATTAAGGAGATAGAGTTATGACAACGATAGTGGAAATGGTCGCAGAAAAAGCCGGGGTAAGTGAACAGCAGGCACAGATTGCCGTAAATACGATTATGACGTTTCTCAAAGACAAGCTCCCAGAGCCAGTCGCATCACAGCTTGATGGTTTGATGGAAACAGATGTGAGTGGGTACTCCGAGCAGATAGACTCCGTGTTGGGGAATCTCGGTGGGATAGACGGTTTAGGTGGGCTATTTGGCGGCAAGAAGTCTTTTTAGGTAAGCCGTAGCATGAGGCTATGGCTCACCGTGCATCTCCCCATCCTCTGCTCCCATCCCGCCAAACGAATCACGAGGGTCAACGAGCGGATATATGTCTATACTCGCTTGTCCTGGCATAGGAGCGGGGGCTAGGGGGAGCGGTTTGTTGCCTGCTCTCCGGTGATGCCCCCACGACAAGATATGGTATAATCAGGCTACCAAGTGAGTAATGCATGGATACCGGATACCCTTCGGGTATTTTTGAACCCTAGAAAGTAGCAAGACCACAGGTGCAAATACAAGTACAAGGCGCAGTCCAACGGAATGCAGGGACAGATACAATCTACAGTGTGACCTTCAACCCCGCAGGGACGATCTTTGCCACAGGGAGCTGGGATACCACTGCCCGCCTTTGGGATGTCGCCACCGGGCGCGAGCTTCACCGGCTGGAGGGACACACTGCCCGCGTCTATACCGTTGCCTTTAGTCCCGATGGGCAAAAGTTGGCAACTGGCAGTACCGACACCACCGTGCGAGTGTGGGACGTAGCCACGGGCAACAGACTTTGGCAGGGCAAAGCCCATACCAACCTCGTGTACAGCGTCACCTTTAGTCCCGATGGGACGCTGCTTGCCTCTGGCAGCGAAGATGGCAATGCCGTACTCTGGGATGCCACCACAGGCAGCGTTATTCGCACCCTAGAGGGACATCCTGAATACGTCAAGAGTGTTGCCTTTACTGCCGATGGCACCATCCTTGCCACGGGTAGCCGAGATTGTACGGTTGCGCTGTGGAAGGTAGAAAGTGGCGAAGAGATCGGCAGATTGGACATCCCCACAAATGGGGTAAACAGCATTGTCTTCAACGCTACAGGTACCCACCTGCTCATCTCCAACGTAGACGGGTCGGTAGGGGTGTGGGATGTTGCAAGCAAAGACCTCGTGCTCCAGATGCTAGGGCACACCTATCCCTCGTGGAGTGCCGTTTATAGCCCGGATGAGAGCCTGATTGCATCGGGAAGTGCCGATAAGACGATTGTGCTTTGGGATTCAGCTACCGGCAAAGAACTGCACCGGTTGCAAGGCCACCGGGAAGATGTCTACAGTGTAGCATTTACCCCTGATGGTAAGTTTTTGCTTTCTGGTAGCAATGATAAGACGGTACGAATTTGGGGGCTAGAGGTCCCGGCGGAAGAATGGCAGGTATGCACCCAAGCATGGCAGGAGCGCGAGCAGCAGGATGTACAACGGCAGCGCGAAGAAGAACATTGCCAGCGTGAGCAGCAAGAGCGACAACGGCTAATGTGGCGGGCTACAGGCCGCTGCGAAGTCTCCGGCGATCCCCTCAGCCTGCTAGACCGGATGTTTGCCCAGACGGTATCCCGCAAGCATCGTAAGGGCAAGCGCAAGTAGCCAAACAACCCTTCAGATCAGATAGGGCTGTGGGGAGCAAAAACGCAAAAGTGGGGTTTTGGGCAAAACCCATCCCCACTTCCCCCAAACAGCCAAGTGGTTCAATAGCTGTCTTTCTTTTCTTCCTAATCCCACTAGCTCAAATAGCCGGGAAAAATCAATGAGGAACCCCCTACTGTTTTTGCAACCAGTACTGCAGTTCCTCACCAAAAACCCACCTGAGCGCAGAAAGTCCACGCTTCGCTTTTCTCGCTGCACTTTTCCAATGAGTCCCGGATTATTCTGCGTATGCCTTTAACGCCTCTTCTCGCGTTTCATAAATGGTGAAGAGGGTATCAAAGCGACTCTTGCGGAAAATATCAGCGATCTGGGGTTGCAACCCACAGAGGCGGAGATCTCCATCCAATGCCTGTACATTTTTGAGATTCGTAAGCAACATACGCAGTGCCAAACTCGCCACGAAATTTACGCCGCTCATATCCGCGAGGGCTTTGCCCTTGTGGTTTTTGGTCGCTTCTGCGAGGTTATTTTCTATAGCTGCCACACCAACTGCATCAAGTCGGCCAGGCAACTCAATTACCAGAACATCGCCGATTTGCTCGATATTCACGCCAGGGTCCCCTTTCAGTAGTCACTATACAAGAGCGTTCTTGCCAATAGTCAGCGGTGACTTGCCTGCTGACCAGTAAACCTATCATTCCTTACATACGCGCTATTATAGCATGCTTGTCTAGGATAGTTGCAACTCGCTACGACATTAGGCAATACGCCTGGCAACGAGTAGGGTTATATCGTCTGCCTGCGGAGCTTCCCCCGCATAGGCATCAATAGATTCTACCACTTTTGCGACTAGTTCTTCAGAATCTGTATTGAAATACTGCCGCAAGAACTCAATAAAGCGTTCGTCTCCATACGGCTCACCAGCGGAGTTCATAGCTTCTGTCACGCCATCACTAAATGCGACTATCGTATCGCCAATCTCTAGGGTTGCTTGGGTCGCCTCATATTTTTGTCCTTCAATGATACCAATGGGAAGAGCCGTACTTTCCCC
Source organism: uncultured Chloroflexaceae bacterium (assembly GCA_964410555.1). Taxonomy (GTDB): domain Bacteria; phylum Chloroflexota; class Chloroflexia; order Chloroflexales; family Chloroflexaceae; genus JAAUSY01. Next base: position 2,962 of record CAYPHM010000022.1, read on the forward strand.
CCCTAGTTCATACACAGACTCATCAGAGACCCGCAAGATAAGCGGGGGGTTGTGACCCGCGTTGACATACGCCAACGTTCCCGTATTTGGCTCAAGCAAGCCGTAAAACATCGTCACAAACATATTGCTTTCGCCATGTTCACGGGCGGTATAATCATTGGTAAACCAAAGTGCGCCAGTGGCGATAGACTCAAGATTAAAGTAATCGCCATCGTGCAATGCCCACGGAGCCTGGGATGATGCCCGCAGGAGGCTGCGGGTCAACGCCACAAACAAGGCTGCCGGTACTCCCTTGCCGCATGCATCGGCGACAACTAGCCCCAACCGGCCTCCTGGGAGGTCTATACAGTCGAAGAAGTCTCCACCAATGGCTTGTGCGCCACGATTAAATGCTGCAATCTGCCAACCTTCGGGTTGGGGAATAGTACGGGGCAAAAAGAATTTCTGAATACGTCGCGCAACCGCTAACTCTTCTTGGATACGGTTTAGGTGGATAATCTCTTCTTGAGCAGCTTTGAGTTCTTCATATGCCTGGGAAAGTTCGGCATTTTTCAGTTCCAAGCCGGTAATCATCTGCTGGCTGGTACTGCGAAGGCGGGATGTCCCACGCTTGAGCATTTCTACTGCTAAGACCGAATCACTAAGCAACAGCGTATAGAATTGCTCCAGGTTGAACACCGCGACCAAACTTTCGCGGACTGCCCGCACGGTAGCGGAGCGGGGGCTATTATCTATGGGAGCCATCTCCCCAATGATTTCCCCCGTAAGCCGCACCTCAAGCTGTATCTCCGTCCCATCTACATAGGCAATAACTTCAAGTGCCCCATCAAGGATGACGAACGATTCTAAGCCTTCATCACCCTGATAAAACAACACTTCGCTTGCCTGTAAATGCCGCTGCTCCAGATTTCCTGCTAACCGTTCAAGATCGGGGTCGGAAAATCCATCAAAAATGGGAACTTCACGCAGGCGGTCAAACAGAGACTTGGGTTTCATGATGCTTTGCCCTTGACAACAAGTAGCTCATTCCATCCGGTAACAGCGTCGTGGTGATAGGACAGGTAATCGGAAAACTCAAGGACAAGAAATAGCCCCAATCCACCAATAGCACGAGAACTTACATCCTCGCACAAGTCTGGGGTGGGACACTCTCGTGGGTCAAATGGTCTCCCATGGTCACGAATGAATATATACAGGGTGCCATCATCGTGGGTGTTACACGCCAGTTTGATAATGCCCTGTTGATCTTCGTCATACCCATACTTGATGATATTGGTAGCGATTTCCTCAATCACCAGCCGCATCACATAGTCTTGGTCCTCTGAAAGCGACATGGTGCTGACAAGTTCGTCAGCGAACTCTATCAACCGTGAGATACTTTCCCATTCGGCAGATATTTCTATACTTTGCTCCATTGGATGCACCTTCGCTTCGTGTCATAACATCCTACGCTTAACCGGAACGTAGACATTGTATCCTTGGGTATCTGGTACTGAGGAAACGCCTCTGTTGAACAAACGAAGCTCTATCGTATTTTCGGGTATGTTTTCCTAAGATTTGCCCGGATACGTTCTGCTGTTTTTTCCCTACATAGGGGGTAATTCCATACCTTTGCCAATTGTTCTTGAGCTAGTGTTACGTAACCGTTGTTTGCTCTCTGGCAATGATACCATAGCTATCACGAAAAAACAATTATTCCCGCTGTCTGGGGTGTGGCGCATGCAAAGTCCGGGCAACTCCCATCTCTTACCTTTTCCGCACCCCTTCCCTTGTCCTTTTCATGGGTAGGTCTGACGGGCAAATTCGTGGTTTTTATTCCCCTCTCCCCCCTGCCCCCTGGCCCTGGACCTCTCCCTTGACTCATTGACGACTCGCTATAATCTATGCTATCATAGGGGTTATTGTGTGTCATTTAACGAAACAACGTATGTTTAAGATCAGGAGCAAGTAGCGTGGGGAAAATGAAAGTCCTGTTAGTCCAAGATGTAGACAAACTTGGACACGCAGGCGATATTAAAGAAGTAGCTGGTGGATTTGGGCGAAACTACCTCATACCAAAAGGGTACGCTGTCCTTGCCACCCGTGGGCAGATACGTCAGGTAGAAGAACGTATCCAAGCACAACGTCGCCGTGATGAGGCAAGCCGTCGAGATGCTGAAGCTCTTGCCGCACGCTTGGCAGGGCAAACCCTCCGGTTTGCTGTTCGTGTTGGCGAACTAGATCGCCTGTATGGTTCAGTGACAAATGCAGATATTGCCCAAAAGATACAAAAACAGGTTGCTATTGATATAGATCGGCGCAAGATACTGCTTGAAGACCCTATCAAACGGATTGGTATTTATCCCATTACCATTCGTCTGATGGCAGGGGTGGAGCCGGTCATCAACGTGGTTGTTGAGTCAGAAGCAGGGGAGATAGAGCTTCCCCCCGACCCTAACCCTGAAGAGGAACCAGAAGCTATAGCGGAACCAACGAGCTAACCCGATCCTCATTCTCATTCGGCGAAACCTACCAACAACTAAATCATATGGACAAAAGCAGATGTGCCTACAGACAAATGGTGTGCTAGGCACATTTGTCATTTTGAAGACCTTTGGGGAAACCATTTGGATAACGTACACATGTTACCCCAGGGAATGTGGATAACCTTACGCTATGGATCGAGCCTTACCTGCCGATATTAACGCCGAACGAGCACTCCTCGGCTCTATCTTGCTTGAACGGGATGCTATCATTGTGGTAGCTCCCTGGCTCGTTGTGGACTATTTCTACCTCGAACGGCATGCCTGGATATATGAGGCTATGCTGGCGTGTTTCAACCACCGTCCTAGCATCCCCCCGGATATATCTACCGTGGCTGATGTGCTGCGACGCGCTAATCGGCTTGATGACATAGGGGGTATTGCCTACCTCGGCGAGTTGAGTGCCGAGGTGCCTACCGCTGTTCACGTCGAGTACTACGGACGCATTGTTGAGCGTACCGCCATATTGCGCCGACTCATCCAAGCTGGTGGTACCATAGCGGCTCTTGGCTATGACGAACGGGAAGATGTAGAGAAGACGCTTGATAAAGCTGAGGCAGAACTCTTCGCGGTATCGCAACACCGCACCACCCAAGAGTTTGTCCATATTGGCTCAGTTATCAATACCTTCTTTGAGCAAATTACCTCTCAACAAGACCAGCGTGGCGATGTAGTCGGTATTGCCACCGGGTTTCCCGATCTAGACAAGCTAACGGGGGGGTTGCAACGGTCAGACCTGATCATCTTGGCTGCCCGTCCCTCTGTGGGTAAAACCGCTTTTGCCCTTTCGCTGGCGTATAATGTAGCCGTCTATCCCCAAGATACCGTTGCTATCTTCAGCTTGGAAATGAGCCGTGAACAGCTAGTCCAACGATTGATTGCCATGCATACGGGAATCAATATGCAAAAGCTGCGAACCGGCAGTATGCTCGACCATGATCTTGAGCAGGTCATTGAAGCTATGGGGGTGCTCTCTTCCGTTCCCTTCTATATAGAAGATACGGCAGGCTTGAGCATTATGGAGGTGCGGAGCAAAGCGCGACGCCTCCAAGCACAAGTGGGTATAGACCTCATAGTCGTGGACTATCTGCAACTGATGCAAGGACGCAGAACAGATAATCGGGTACAAGAGGTTAGCGAGATTAGCCGGGGCTTAAAGGCGTTGGCGCGGGAGTTGAATGTGCCAGTAATTGCCATTAGTCAACTTTCTCGTGCCGTGGAAGGGAGAACTAACCATGTGCCAATGCTCTCGGACTTGCGCGAGAGTGGGAGTATTGAGCAGGATGCAGATTTAGTAATGTTCATCTATCGGGAAGAATTGTATGACAAAGAGAGCGATAAAAAGGGCATTGCTGAGATACACCTAGCCAAACATCGCAATGGTCCCCTTGGGGTAATTCCGTTACGCTTTGATGCGCTGACTACCCAGTTTCAGAATCTGGAACGCCACCGAGTTCCCGATGGGTATTAGGGATGTTGCCACCGCGGGGAATAAACGAGCCGTGAGGAGCAACGAGCGGATGTCTCGCCCCCCATCCCCTCGCCCCGCGTCCCACGGCGGGGAGAAGGGGGAGAGGGTTGCCTAGCCCCTTCCCCCACGGAGGGGAGAAGGGGAACCGCGGCAGGTGCTTCTCCTCCTTGCCCTGGGATGGGAGAGGCAGGGGGAGAGGGTTCCCCCCATCCCCTAGCCCCGCGTCCCACGGCGGGGAGAAGGGGAACCGGAGAGACGTAGCATGCTACGTCTCTCCAAGCGGAGAGGGGGCAGGGGGAGAGGGTAAGTAAAAAGGGCAAAAATTCTTTGATTGTGCGACTTTAGCAATCATCCTACGTTTTTGAGGTAAGCCATTGAATGATAGACAAGGATGTTGTATCATAGAGACATATATCTCAACAGATGCGAAAGGTGTTGTTGTGCTCAAAGCTATGCGTGAGAAACCGGTGAATCTCTATCGTTTGTTTCTCTGCTATGCTTTAAGATAGGTTTGGCTGTACGTTCACGAAAGGGTATGAATCGCATATGGAGCTTTTACCAATTATTCTGATCGTCCTCGTATTGGTTATCGGTGGGGCAGCTATCTTCTTGATTATCAGGAGAAGACGAGCTGCCGCAGAGCAAGTCCCCCTCCCTGACATAGGCGACCCGGTAGATTACACCTCCGTGCCGGAAGAAGAACCTGCTCCAGGTCTTCGTGATCGCTTCGACAATCTGCCCCTACCCGCAAAGATTGCGCTGCTCGCCGCTCCATTGGTTGTGGTTGGCTTGATTGTCATTGTTGTGGTAGTCTCCATGTTGATGGGCGGCGATGAGCCTTCCACGGCACAGCAAGACGATCCCGTAGCACAAAATGAGCAAGAACAAGCCCCTCCCCCCACCATTGACATTGCCACTGCAGAGTTGGTAAGTGCGACCAGTATTCGCCTCAAAGCCTCAACCAACCTTGCCAATGGGACGAACGTGGCTATTTCATTGCTTGAAGGTGAAGAGCCTTTCGGTTGGTTGGATGAGGAAAGTTCAAGTGGCACAGTGCAAAATGGCGAGATTGAACTACGGCTCAACAAAAAGGATAACGCCCCCAAAGCCACAGAGACCATCACCTATTCCGTGCTGATTACCGGTACTGCTGCGGATGGGCAGATGGCAGAGGGGCGCAGGGAGTTATCTATCTCGGATAGTTTCAAAAATGCCTTCTTTGAGCCACCACCTCCCCCCACTCCCCCGGAAACTACGGATGAAGACGAGCCTGCTGCCGAGGATGCCGAGGACGAGCCTGCTGCCGATGGTGCCGAGGATGAGCCTGCTACCGATGGTGTCGAGGATGAGCCTGCTGCCGAGGATGCCGAGGATGAGCCTGCTGCCGATGGTACCGGGGATGAACCAGTAGGCGATACCACAGATGACATTATCGTCATATCGGTAGCCTATGCCGGCAATGTACGGGCTACGCCCGGTGGTGAGCCGATTATTGGACAGGTTGAGATAGGCGAAGATGTTGCCCTGCAAGAGAAATTGCAAGATGAATCTTGGTATCTGGTCAAAACCAGCACCGATATGGAAGGTTGGGTCCATTATACGTTACTTGAGGTTCCCCCCGAAGCGGCGGCATTAGTGCCAGTAGGCGAAGGTGAAGCAGTAGACATACCAGACGAAGAACCTACTGATGACGAAGAACCTGCTGATGACGAAGAACCTGCTGATGACGAAGAACCTGCTGATGACGAAGAACCTGCTGATGACGAAGAACCTACCGATGACGAAGAACCTACTGATGGTCCAAAGGTTACGGTATTCAATGGCGGTAATGTGCGGCAGACACCCGGTGGGGAACCGGTGTTGACCCAAATACACGCGGGGGATGATGTAACTTTGCTCAAGAAGGACTCGGAAGGCGAGTGGTTTTTCATCCGGGATAAAGAAGGGGTTGAGGGTTGGGTTCATAATACGCTGCTCAATGAGGATGAACTCCGAGCAGCAACGGATGAGGTGCCAGTAGGTGAGCCATAATCAACCTATCGCTTTGCAGGGGCAGCCCATACAGATGCTGCCCCTGACCTTCCTGGACCTGGAGACCACCGGGTTGAACCCGATCCATACGCAGCGTATTTGTGAGGTCGCCTTGCTACGGGTGCAGTATGGGCTAGAAAAGCAATGCTATACCACTCTGGTCAATCCAGAACGTTCTATAGACCCTGGGGCGTTTGCTGTCAACGGTATCTCACCGGATATGGTAGATCACGCACCACGCTTTACGGATATAGCCGACAGATTGCTGGCGTTGATTGGCGATTCGGTGTTGGTAGCGCACAATGCCCCGTTTGATATGGGTTTCTTGAAGCATGAGTTTGCCCGGGTGGGGCGGGATGATCTGCCCAACCCGGTGATAGATACGCTCGTATTAGCCCGGCAACTCTTCCCTGAACGTTCTTCCCACAGTTTGCAGACGCTTGCGTTTGACCTGGGGTTGCCGCTACCAGACCATCGGGCAATGAGCGATGTATTGGCATTGGAAGGGCTATTTGCCTATCTGCTGCAAGCCTTAGAGGGACTGCATATCACCACGCTGGATGAGGTATTGCGCTATCAGCGAGGCTTGTTGCCCAGCGACCCAGAGCTAGAACCGCCGCCTATTATTGCGCGAGCAATGCAAGAACACCGCCTCTTGCGGATTGTCTATCATTCGCTGAGTACGCCAATCTCACACGAGCGTATGGTTCAGCCGCTTGAATTGGCAATTGTCAAGGGGAAGGTCTATCTTCGTGCCTACTGCCACCTTCGCCAAGATTTTCGTTCATTTGCGCTGGAGAAGATTGAGTCTATGGAGTTGGGGGAGTGGGAGTAGTCACTTGGTCAGAGCTGTGTGCCCCTACGGGTGGTTATACGCTATGGTCGGATTCACTTGCTGTATGACGAGCTATCTGTGGTATACTAACATAGTATGGGGGTTCTCTGCACTGCATTGATTGGTAGTGGAGCGGTAGATAGAACATCACCAGAAGGGGTATTAACCGCTAATTTGCTTGCTTCTTTTAATCAGTATAGACGTGACCAGAGTTTCGTGTGCCTTTAGATACCACTGAATATCATGCTATAGTATCTCTAAAAGGGTAAAAGGGGCTATGCGCCATAGAATATCAAGAACTGATGCGCTTATTGTGCGTCGAAGAGATATGGGCGAGTCTGACCGTTTGCTTGTACTTTGTACCCCAAAAGGGAAACGTCACGTTATCGCAAAGGGGGTTCGCAAAACGACCAGTCGCCTAGCAGGAAACATCGAGCTATTCACCCATACGAATCTGCTGCTTGCTCTTGGGCGAAACCTTGACATCGTAACGCAGAGCCAAACCATACAACGGTTTGCCTCCCTTCACCAAGACCTCAACCGGCTTGGTTGTGCATACTATATGGCAGAATTGTATGATTCCTTTACCCAGGATCAGGATGAGAACTCTATTCTTTTTTCCTTAATGGTTCAAACATATGCAGCACTTAATACCACCGATAATCCCGACCTAGTGCTACGAACGTTTGAATTGGATCTCCTGGAAGATACCGGCTACCGACCACATCTTTTTCGTTGTGCTATCTGCCAGGAAACCCTGACCGAGCAGGCAAACCGGTTTAGCCCCACGTTAGGTGGGGTTCTTTGTCCAGAGCATGCACCAGCAGACCCGCTTGCATTGCCAATGAGTTTGGAGGCTTTTAAGGTCATGCGATATATACAACGGCATGGGCAAGATGCTGTGGGGAAAAAACAGATTCCCGTAACCGTGTGGCAGGAAGTTGAACAGGTGTTGCGTTCCTATATCTCCCATATCTTGGAGTATCGGTTAAAGAGTGTGGCGTTCCTGGATTCGTTACGGGGAAGTGTTGATAGTTTGGGACTAGGAACTAGGAAGGCTTCATGCCCGCTAGGTTCATGAAGCCTACCGAATGTTGGACAAGAAGAGCGCATAAGGGGTATGGCAAAGTCGCATAATCAAGAGATTATTAAAAGATTATTAAAAGATTATTGCCCGGTTTTGTTCATCCTTTCCCCCTTCAGACTCTCTCATATCGTCCAGGGGGGAGCCACCCGGTGGTCGTTCCCTTGTTCTCCCTAGAGGAAAGGGGAAATCTAGCTCTATTTGCCACACCCCAGAAAGGCAAAAACACTGTTGTTGGGAATGGAAATGACGGAAAAGCTCAGTTGGTTTTTGGGAACACATCTGTTCCCAGGAAAAACGTTGGGACATAAGCAAAAATGCCTATAGACTGCACCCCTCGCTTTGCGTAGGCTATGCAGGATAACCTAGGGTTGTTGATGGTGATACAAGTGATCACTAGAAAGTAGTAGTTGCATCATGGCATACATTGATGAATTACTTGGTCGCGGGGAAAATGTGCTCTATGAAGCCCGCCAACATGTGGTCTTGCTGGTAAGCCGTATTTTTATGAAACTGATCTTGATTGGTATTCTCATTGCCACTGCTATTGTTTCGTATGAAGCCTTTAGCCAGAATATCAAGCCAATCATTGCCGGCTTTACTGCCAGCCAACTTATCCCTGCCCTTGCTATTTTTATTAGTTTATTGTTGCTTATCAGTATTTTTACCGATTTTTTGCGTTGGAATGCAGAACAGTATATCATAACAGATCGGCGGCTTATCCAAGTCTCTGGGGCATTGAACAAAACGGTGATAGACTCTCCCCTAGAGAGAATCCACGATATACGTCTCTCGCAGAGTATCTTTGGGCGGATGTTTAGCTATGGGTCTATCACTGTCTTTACGGCTTCAGATGATGGTTCCTATCCAATAGACCACATTGTCGCTCCTTTTGACTTCAAGCGGGCGTTGCTCGAAGCAAAACAAAATTATGAGCGAGGGTATGGCTACCTCGACCCCCAAGCCGCTTCATCCGCTAAATACTCTACTGCAACCCCACAAAACGCTAGTCCAGAAGTTCATCGAACACTTGAAGAATTGGCTACGTTGCGTGACCGCGGTATTCTGTCTACTGATGAGTTTGAGGCGAAAAAACGCGAGATATTGAGACGGATGTAGACTACGAGCGGTATCACTGTTCTATTAGCCCCCATCCCCAGCTCGTTCCCCTACCGAGGGGAGAAGGGAGCATTACCGTGTAGAGACGTTGCATGCAACGTCTCTACGGCTACCCTGACGGCTACCCCTACCCTACAAATACCTATCCCTTCGCCGTTCTGTGCTCTGCTAGGCTGCTTCACGCAGCGGGGCAGCATTGGTATCTTTGTTATCGGTCTCCTCTGTCGTGTCCAAGTCTAACCCAACCCAAAAATTGTTTTTGCGAACGTAACTGGATGGGCGTATCTGTACTTCATGTTCGCCAATGTGCATGGTTTGCTCAGGGAGTGTGGTACTCTCTACTTCGTTCACAAGTACAACGTTCGGTTTTGCCTTAAATCGGCGCATGAAGGCATGGACGGCATCTTCGATCTTTTCCATAACCAACACCTTTGCATTGTCATCAAACCACATGAGATAGCCTGCTCGGACCATGACAAACTCCTTTTTCGTTCATATGTTCTACTATGGGTATGGTACTCGAAAATAGGGGTTTTGTCAACCGGGGAGATTTGTTTCTATAGGGCGATTGCAAAGTTCGGTTTGCCCCCCATCCCCTAGCCCCTTCCCCCGCTACACGGGAGAAGGGGAATTGGTTACTCCCCCTCGCCCTGTATGGGAGAGGGAGCAGGGGGGAGAGGGGAATAAAAAACACGAATTTGCCCGTTTGACCTCCCCCTGAAAGGAAAGGGGGGCAGGGGGTTAGGTTGATGGGAAGGGGCTACTCGCCAGGGATACCCGACGACGTAGACCCGCCATGCCATTCGCCGGTGGTGTAGATAGAACGCTCTGCCACAATGCGCTGCGTAGACTGCACCTTGCACGAAATCACCGGTTGGTCAGGGTAGTAATCATGGACAGCAAAGGTGTAGCGGGATTCTGACGGCATCACAATGCGCTGTGTCTCTCTACTGCCATCGTCAAGCACACACCCAATCGTCACCTGCGCCTGAGAACGACTAGGGTTGCCAAGCAGCAAATACTGGTTAGCATTGCGCGTTGTGCCGTGGGCAAAGTACCACGTATAGGAAGGTTGTGTTGCCCCAAAACTTACCATACCAGCCATTGGTGCAGCATTGGTTGCCATCAGTAGACTTGTCGTTAGAGAGGTCGTTTCCGTTGGTGTAGTCGCCGCTGTATCTGTGAGCGGGGTTGTGGTCGGTGCGGGTGTCGTGACAACTTCTGTCTCAAGCTGGCGAGCATCAAAGTAGAGGGCGCGTTCTGCCGCCACCGGGCGATCTGACTCGACAATCGTGGCAATACCAAGCGTGGGGACAACCTCATTCACATCAACCACCAAGCGCGTTGTTGGGGGTATGGCATAATTGCGCTTGAGTGACGTACCATCGGGGGTCATAAAAGTAATGGTCGTGTGGCTTGGCTGTGGGTGGGGGTTGAGCACGAGTAAGCGCATCACAAAGGGCGGGTCGGTAGTTCCCTCTGCAAAGAACCACCAACGCGATAATTCGGTAATGCCAGGTCCCATATGCACCCCACTTTCGCTAGGGCCAAACCGCATCGTGCGCTCGGCTGCAATCGGGCGGCTGGCAATGATGCGGGTGCCAAAACCCACGCCTGGCAGCACATCATTAACTGTTACCACAAGCCGCTGCTGAGCGCGTATCATCACCCGCTGCTCTGCCTGGTTCCCATCACCCTTCATATAGGTAATGATAGCTTCTGTATCTACGGTATGGGGATTGAAGAGCACCAGATAGGTGAGGAATGGCTTGTCGGTAGAGCCTTCAGGGAAGTACCAGATGCGGGAAAGCTGGGGCGTACCCGTATTGACATTGATGTCACTAGACAACTGCATACTGCGCTCGGCAATGATAGGCTGATTTGCAGCTACAATAGCTGATAAACTGGCAGTGCCACTGATAATGTCGTTTACTTGGATGATGCTATGTCCCTGCCCCGGCACGGTTAGATCATGTACTAGTGGGGTGGTTGCTCCCGCATACATCAGCGAAAGCCCCACATTTGCCGTAGTTGCCCCCATATTCAAGAAGGTAAGGTTTTGCACATAATCACGGACGTTGCCCTCCGGGAAGTACCAGCGAGCACGGGTGATCATCGTGTCGGCTTGCTCGCGCAAGGAAGGCAGCAGGTCAATCCATGCCTGTGATGGGTCGGGGGCTTCTGGCACAACCAAGCGGTGCGCGGTAATGTTGTCCCGACTGATGTACTTGTCCCCCACGACTACCGGGTGGTGTCCAATCGCGGGAATAGCATAAGCCTGACAGAGCCACGACAATAGGTGGGTAAGCGTTTGTTGTGCTGGCTCAGATGGCGCAGCTTGCAGGTTGCCAATAAAGGCAATATGTATCGCATTATCGCCACCGGAGAGGCGCGGGATAGTTGACGTGGGACCACCTATGCGTCCTTCATACAGGTTGCCATCCTCATCTATTAGGTAGTGGTAGGCGAGATCGTCCCATCCAAGTACTCTTGTCTGGTAGGCTACCAATGCTCGCAAGAAGGGGAGCGGCTTTTCCACACCGGGCAGGATGTCAAGCTGATAGAGCATAATGCCCATCGGGGTGTGATAGTTTGGTTGCGCGGCTATCCGTTGAGCACTCCACGTAGCACGCGAGATATGCTGTGGGCGTGGGGTCAGCGTGTCTTCCCCGAAGATAATCGGGGTGCGGGGCAATCCTGCAGCTTGGGGCGGCCCTTGTACGGTGTTGAGGTAGGCAATGGTGATCTCATTAAGCATCGGTGAAGCGTTGAGCACTTCGCTGGTAAAGCTCACCCGTAATTGCAGGTAGCGGGTATCCGATGGGAATGCCAAGACGTTTGCGGTTGCAAATGCGCCATCGTCAGACCTGGAACGGGCATCCGCAGTAATGAGTGGCTGCCATGCTGTCCAACCCGGCTCACCATCCGCATCAGTATAGTTCTTTAGGTAGAGGGCGGGGGTTGAAGAACGTCCGCGAACTTCTAGCAGCATGTCGGTATCTTCTGGCAATTCAGCACGCCAGAATGCCCCAATAGCGTTTAGGTCAAAGGTTGTGGTGTAGGGGCGAGTAATAAACCGCCCTTCCAACAGGTCGGCATCTAGGCGGAGTTCCCCGCCATCGTTGTTTGTGACGAGCACATTTTCTACAAAACCATCCTGCCAATCGAGCACGGTATCAAGTTCCCATTGATCTTGGTAGACTTCTGGGGGTTGTTGGGTTTGTGGGATAGGTGAGCGCAGGGGGGTAGATGGCGAGGATGGGGGATAGTGCCGACTGGCATAAGCCGGCTGGATTGCTGCTGATGCAACGAGCATGGTCAAACAGATAACCAGTATGGGGTGGTGGCGCATGGTTTCTCTCCAAAAATACTGTACGGATGAGGGCGAGCGTATATGGCATGGTCTAGTTGCCTCATCACGTTGAATTTGCCTCTTTCGTCACATTATAAAGCATCCTGTCATTTTTTGGGAAACGCATGTTATAGGTCAGATGGGCAAATCCCAATTTGTCTCTATCTCTTATCCCCTTTCAGGGTGAGCAACAACCCTCTCCCCCTGCCCTCTCTCCCATACAGGGCGAGGGGGAGCCGAATATATCCAACCGTCCGTATGGATGTTGCCATAGTATTGCATCCTCTTGGCTAGGTCATTCGCTTATATTCTGATAAGCGTACCCACGAAGGTACCCGCATACGGCGGTAGAGAAGCGGGAAAAAGACCGTAAATACACTCCCGCTACCGGGGGTACTCGCTACCTCTATTCTTCCCCCATGTTCTTGGACAATTTGGTTGGTGATAGCTAACCCTAGCCCCACCCCATGCTTTTTCATTGTCACAAATGGCTCAAATATGCGTTGTAGATGGGCAGGCTCTATCCCACATCCCGTATCGGTAATGAGGAGGAAAAGTTCTTTCCCTACATTCTTTTTGCGGGAGCGAACCCCCGTTTGTATGGTGAGGGTTCCCCCGTTTGGCATAGCGTCTAGCGCATTGCTTATCAGGTTCAGCACCACTTGGCGGATTTCATCTGTGTGTCCGCGCATGCCCGGCAAATCTTCAGCCAGGGATGTTTCTATTGTTACATGCTTTTGTTCAAACCAGGGAGCCACCAATATTAAAATGCGTTCGATTAGGCTATTGATCTCAACAATACCCGATTGATTAAACCCAGGTTGGTAAAGGTCAAGCAATTGGCGCAGCGTTGACGCGACATGCTGCACCTCTTGTTGGGCAAGGGAGAGGTATTCATCACAGACGGCTTTGTCGTCGTGACGATTAACTATATCCAATGACGTTTGAATAGTCTGGAGCGGGGAGTTCATGCCGTGGGCAATACTGGCTGCCAGTTTGCTATTGGCAACAAATCGCTCATTTTCTATCAACCGTTCTTGGAGCTGTATGTACTCTGTCACATCTATCACATGCAGGATGATATAGGAGTAGTTTCCTGTCGCATCATCAAGGGTAATGGTAATCGTATGGAGGTCTAGGATGTAGGTAGTATCATCATGAGTACGATACTTTCTGCGTAAGGATTGGGTACACCCATTATGGGTACACCCATTATTTGTGTGTTGAAAGACTATATCCCCTGGGAAATTGGGAGCGAGCTCTTGGTAGCAATGGTTCCACAGCTGCCCAACAAGGGCTTGGGGGGTGCTGCCAAGCAGGGTTGCTAGGGGTTTGTTGATCTCTTGAATAGCCCCTTTTTCGTCTAGGAGCAGCAGCCCATTTTGGATATTGTCAAACAACGCTTGTAGGACATCGCGGCTCGTTGTAATCCGAGTAGTATGGTTTGAGTCAGTATGTTGGGTTAGCTGGTTTTCCAGTGAGGCAACTTGGACTTCAAGTTCTGTAATGCGTTGTTGTAGGTATTCTTCGTGCATAGGTATGTCTGCTTTGGTATTAGAATGGGTTAGCAAGCAACATACAAGGTTTCAGGTTTGTAGTGATGAAGAGCCGCGGTTTGTGTTGCGGCTCTTCTGAAAAAAGGCGTTGTGCTTCTCTTAATTATGGTACTGGGTCATACCCCCCTTTGGCAAATGGATGGCAGCGTAAGATACGCCGTATGGCTAACCATCCCCCCTTGAACACCCCGTATTTCTGTACCGCTTCATAGCCATAGTGCGAGCAGGTTGGGGTGTAGATACAACTTGGGGGAAGCCAGGGCGAAATTGCCACCTGATAAAATCGGATGACCTTGAGCAATAACCAGCGCATTAGTCCCGTGAGAACCCTTCAGATGGTCTTCGCCGCTGTCTGTTGCCCCCGCCATCATCGTTTCCTCCGCCACGTTTTCTGCCTACTGCCCGTTTGCGTGCCTTGCGACACTCAGGGCAGCGAACTGGCTCATTCAAAAATCCCTTTTGTGCATAAAATTCCTGCTCACCAGCGGTAAAAACAAACTCTTTGCCACAATCTCGGCAAGTTATTGTCATGTCCGAGTAACTCATAGGCTCGTGTATCCTCTCAGGGTAGCAACGATTGCTGCTACGGTAGTAAAGTGTTCGCACCAAGAGCATAAGGGTGCTTGCACCTTGGGTATTGTTGTTAAAAAACACAGTAGCACCAAGACATATCGCTGTCAAGCAGGATTTTAGTATTTTGGGTGTGGCAGATGTTTTTCTGTCACTTCTAGGGCAAGGTCAATGTTCCTTTTTTATCCCTGTTGGGCAGCTGCCCCAGCAAAGCCATCACATCTCCCACGTAGCATCACCAGAGAAATTACCGTGGTCTTTCTCCAGGAATGTCTCAATTTTTGCCCGTTTATCGCCAAGCTGAAACGCAGGACCATGCCCCGGATAGCATATGGTGTCGTTTGCCCAAGCGAGAACAACGGTACGCAAAGTATAGAGCAAAACGAGAAAGCACTCGGCAGACCACGTTTTACCGGGTCCGCCATCAAAGATAGTATCTCCTACCAGGATACGGTGATCTTGTTCAATGCCAAAGCAGAGCATATCTTCTGCATGTCCCGGTGTGTGGTAGACTTTGAGGGTATGGTTGCCTACCGCGATGGTATCATCTTGAGCAAGCCAACGGTCTGCTTGTAGGTGTACGCCCGGCTGGTGGGGACCACGGTGTGCCATTACTGGTACCTGCAACTGCTGACGCATGGTATCGAGGGCTTCTATGTGATCTGCGTGGGTGTGGGTGATGAGTATCCCTACAGGAGTCGTGTCTTCAAGCAATTGAAGAAGGGTAGGAGGTTCGGCGCCGGGGTCTATGAGGACACTCTGTCGGGTGGTTGGGCAAACGAGAACGTAGGTATTGGTTGCCAACATCCCCACCGGGCGTGTTCGTAATTCCATAGCGGTGTTGTTCATAGGTTTGTTTCTTTCCATTAACTAAGTGCTTTTTTCTATTATAGCAGGAAGATGGGCAAATTTTTGCCGCTCCTCTAGTCTATACCCCCCGTAGGGACGAAGGATAACCTACCTACCCCATGACGGGCAAGAGCAAGGTGGGCTTCGCTACGACCCTGATACCCGATGCAGGCAAAGCGCGGGTCTACGAAATTGACCAAAACCCACAAAAATCTTTACAAAGTCCCGTAGCTTTGGTATGCTATAATATAATGCATGGGAGAACAAGGAATTGCATATCCTGACACAATCCTAACTAGTTGCGTATACTACCTATGAATAAAGACGCGGATATACTGCTCATAGAAGACAGCCCAAGTCAAGGGCTACAACTCCAATTGCTGCTCCAACGAGCGGGATTCAGTGTCACTATAGCGACTGATGGGGTAAAGGGCTGGCGACAAGCCCACTCCAACCACCCTCGCTTGGTGTTGCTTGATGTCAATCTCCCTACGCTTGACGGCTTCCAAGTGCTTACCCGTCTCAAGCGTGACCGAACCACCGCCCACATCCCGGTGATTATTCTCTCGACCAGTAACCATGTCAGTGATGTAGAACGGGCTATTGCGCTTGGTACTGATGACTACTGGGTGAAAGGCGATTTGCTGACAGAAAAGAATGCTGCCCATCTCTTCTGCGAAACGATAGAACAACTCATGACACCGCCTGCTGCTGCATGACCCGATTGCATACCAGATGCTACCCACTACATCCCTACCCCCCCACCGCCGCATTATCGTAGCGTTAGATGTTCCCACGCTTGACGAAGCCCTAGCCCTTGTTGACCAATTGCACCCCTACGTTGGCGGCTTCAAAGTAGGGCTAGAACTGTGTACTGCTGTTGGTGTACCACGGGTGGTAGAGACCATCAGCAAGGCTGGTGGGCAGGTCTTTCTTGACCTCAAATTCAAAGATATACCCAACACGGTTGCCGGGGCTATGCGGGCAGTAGCGACAAGTTGTGGCGACAAGGTGCATATGCTTACCCTACACACTGACGGCGGCAGGGCTATGTTGCAAGCTGCCGTTGATGCAGCACACACCACAGCATCCCACGCTCGCCCGCTATTGCTTGGTGTCACAGTGTTGACCAGTATAGACGCTGATACCCTCACTACGGAGCTTGGCATACCCCGCTCGGTGTCAGAGCATGTACGGCACCTAGCGTTGTTGGCACAACAGGCAGGGCTAGATGGGGTGGTCGCTTCTCCCAATGAAGCCCCCCTTATCAAAGCAGCGTGCGGGGATAGCTTCCTCGTAGTCACGCCGGGGGTGCGCCCCCACTGGGCTGCCACAGGCGACCAGCGGCGGGTGACTACGCCTGCCCAAGCGGTACAGACAGGTGCCGATTATCTCGTGATTGGCAGACCCATCACCGCTGCGCCATCGGAGCAGGGCGGACCGGTTGCTGCCGCCAAGCGCATCGTGCAAGAAATAGAGGAAAGGGCGAGGGGGGTAGAGACATAGCATGCTACGTCTCTCTAACCCCTTCTCCCCTCGATGGGACGCGGGGCATGGGGGTTTACAAGGGTAGGGGAGAAATGGTCTCCCCGGTCAGCCCCCATCCCCTGCCCTTC
>CAYPHM010000022.1:20066-44499 GCA_964410555.1 uncultured Chloroflexaceae bacterium
GCCGCGAGTGAGCGGAGTATCTCCCCCTCTCCCAGAGGGCGAGGGGGCAGGGGGGCTTACAAGGGTAGGGGAGAAATGGTCTCCCCGGTCAGCCCCCATCCCCTGCCCTTCCCCCGCCAAATGAGCCGCGAGTGAGCGGAGTATCTCCCCCTCTCCCAGAGGGCGAGGGGGCAGGGGGGAGAGGGGGAATAAAAAGGTAGAATTTGCTTGGTAGACCCACCCCTAAGAGGGAGCGGAGGATGCCTGGAATTTGACATAATAACCTAGCAATAAGGAGTCCCGATATGCAGGAAAATGATGTCTTTGTGCTGCTTGAACGGCTAGGGGCTATCATTACCGATAGCCACATCGTCTATACCTCTGGACGGCACGGGGTGAGCTATGTCAATAAGGATGCGCTCTACCCCCACCCTGTCGAGACAAGCCGCGTTTGTGAGCATATGGCTGCTCACTTTGCCGATGTTGCCATTGATGTTGTCGCAGGGCCTACTATCGGCGGCGTGATACTGGCGCAGTGGGTAGCCTATCACCTCCAACATATGACAGACCAGCCCATACAGGCGGTCTATGCGGAGGAAGATCCGACCAATCCAGGCGACAAGCGGGTCTTTCGGCGTGGCTACGATGAGCGTATCCGGGGGAAGCGGGTGTTGGTGGTAGAAGATGTGCTCAACACCGGCGGCTCTGTCCGTAAGGTAGTAGAGGCGGTGGGGGAGCTAGGCGGCAACGTGGTAGGGTTGGCGGCAATATGCAACCGTGGGGAACTCAGCGCAAGCCAGATGCTAGTACCCCGGCTCTACTCGCTAATCAACATCTCGCTGGAGTCGTGGGAAGCAGAAGCCTGCCCACTCTGTCAGGGTGGCATACCGATTAACACCGAGGTTGGCAAGGGCGCGGCTTTTCTTGCTGGCAAAGGGTAGCCGTCTTATGGTACAATCCTCAAAGAACCAGTGCTCCTTCTGATACCCAATGGGTAGGGGGGACTAAACACCCAATGGAAAGAGGCAAGCATTATGCCAGACTATGGAGACCGTCCCGCTCCACAATCTGTCAATGACCTTGACCTATACTATGGTATTGAGCAGACGACAACGCAGCATCAATCACGAACGCACCTTGTCATTCAACGAGCCATTGCCAGCATCTTTGAGACTGCGGTACAAACGTTGCTCATTTTCATCATCATCTCGTCGGTTATCGGACGTTTTGAGATACACCAAACGAGCATGGAGCCGACCTTCCACGAAGGGCAACGGGTAGTTGTCAGTCAATTGGGGAGTGTGCTTCCCTCTTGGCTCAACCGCACCGTACATGCCGCTGACACCCCCACCCATGCGGCGTTTGGACTCAAGCGGGGGCATGTGGTTGTCTTCTATGACACCGCAACAAAAGTGGGACCGCCGCTCATTAAGCGGCTCATTGGGCTACCAGGCGAGACGGTAGAGATACGCGAAGGGGGCGTTTTTATCAATGGTACCCTCATTGACGAACCATATTTGTCCAATATTCCAACGACATGCAGTACCTACTGTGGACCATTGACGCTTGGCACAGGGGAGTACTTTTTCATGGGCGATAATCGCCCCGGCAGTCGAGACTCGCGCAGCTTTGGTCCCATACCAGATTCACAGATTATCGGGCGAGTCATCCTGCGCTATTGGCCCCTTGATGCCGTGTCTTTCTATGAATAGCGGGGAAATAATTGGAGCAATTCTCGCTAGGTAGGCAACCATCCCCCATCCTCTGGCAAAAGTTGCCAGACTTCCCCATAAGCAGTATCATGAGAGCTAGGTGTCTATTTCTTTCTGGCTCACAAAGTTAGCGCACGTATGAA
This sequence comes from uncultured Chloroflexaceae bacterium, assembly GCA_964410555.1. Taxonomy (GTDB): domain Bacteria; phylum Chloroflexota; class Chloroflexia; order Chloroflexales; family Chloroflexaceae; genus JAAUSY01. The sequence continues at coordinate 21,901 of CAYPHM010000022.1, forward strand.
ACAAAACCGGTGGCTCGCCAGAACGCTACTACTATTCCTAATGCTGCTCCTGTTTTTCGTTGCCCCGGTTCAGGCGCAGTCGCAAGAACGCGGACCGATCTATCGCATTGAGATAGATGGGGTAATTACCTCTATTACCGTGGGGTATATGGAGCGGGCACTTCGCACAGCAGAAGCCAGCAATGCAACCGCGCTTATCATTGAACTGAGCAGCGAAGGGTCGGTGTTGCGGACAATACGTCCGATGGCAGCACAGTTTGCTGAGGCAACGATTCCCGTTGTCGTTTACGTTACCCCTGAGAACACCGCATCTGGGTCGGCGGGGGCGTTCTTTCTCAGTGCCGCGCACATTGCCGCTATGGCTCCAGAAACCAGCTTTGGCACACCCTATCCGTTGGCAGAGGTAGATAACCTCTTATCAGAACAGACCAAAGAACTGGTATTAACCAATGTGGAAGCCCAGTTTCGCCAGTGGAACGAGCAGCACGGGCGCAATACGGAATGGATAGACCGCGCTGTCCGTGAGGGGGTGCTGTTTACCAACCGCCAAGCGATAGCGACCAACCCGCCAATCATAGATATTGTCGCCACAGATAGGGATGATTTGCTCACCCTGCTGCACGGGCGAGTGATCCAGTTGGCAAATGGGCAGGAGGTCGAGCTTGAGACGATGGGGCGCGAGCCACGCGGCATAGACCCTAGTCTATGGGAGCAATTTCTGCTCTTCTTGGCAGACCCAACTGTCGCCTTTTTGCTATTGGTTATGGGCTTTATCGCGCTCTATGCCGAGTTTGCCCATCCGGGCGTAGGCTTATTTGCCGGCATCAGTGGGGTACTGATCATCGCTGCTTTTGTGGGTTTGCTTGTCTTGCCTATCCGTTGGATAAGTTTTCTTGGGTTGTTGCTTGCCTTCGGGTTGATAGCAACCGACCTATTTGTGCCAACACATGGAGGTTTGACGTTGACAGGATTAGTGCTCTTGATTGTCAGCTCGCTGACCTTGATAGATGCTGCACAAGCCCCCAATGTCTTTGTTGCACTGTGGGCAATTTTCATGGTAGCCATTGTCGTAGCAGCGTTTGCTGCCCTAGCAATCTGGCTTATCCTAAAACTACGGGATACGCCTATCGCCACCGGACGCGAGGGTCTCGTGGGACGTATGGCAGAAGTGCGCCATCGGCTTGACCCTGATGGTATGGTGTTTGTAGATGGAGCACTCTGGCGAGCCTTGTGTGAAAGTGGCACGGTAGAGGTGGGCGAGTGGGTGAAGATTAAAGAGGTGCATGATTTACGGTTGGTTGTAGTGCCAGTTGATGCCCACCCAGCAGGTGTTCAGGAAATAACCGACTAGAATACGATGTCGTAAGGGTATAGCTTTCTGTAAAGCGAGGAGGTTCCAATGGGAGATTTAGGAATCGGTATCGGGTGTGTCTTTGTCCTGTTGTTCATTGTCTTTGTCGTGCTGATTTCGTCTATTAAAGTGGTAACAGAGTATGAACGCGGGGTTATCTTTCGGTTAGGTCGGTTGGTTGGGGCGCGTGGTCCTGGGATATTTCTCGTTATCCCCATTTTGGAGCGCATGGTGCGCGTGGATTTGCGCGTTATCCCCGCTGATGTTCCTTCACAAGAGGTTATCACGCTGGACAACGTGACGATTAAGGTCAATGCGGTGCTCTACTTTCAGGTGCTTGATCCAAACTTGGCAGTCAATAAGGTGACGAACTATATTCTGGCAACTATGCAGATTGCCCAAACAACGCTCCGTAGTGTAGTTGGGCAGTTTGAACTTGACGCACTGCTGGCGCAGCGAGATATAATCAATCAAAATCTCCAGCGCATCATTGACGAACAAACCGAACCGTGGGGTATCAAAGTGACTATTGTGGAAGTCAAAGATGTTGAACTGCCATCGACAATGCAGCGGGCTATGGCAAAGCAGGCTGAGGCAGAGCGCGAGAAACGGGCAAAGATTATCCACGCCGAAGGGGAGTTTCAAGCATCAAAACAGCTCTCTGAGGCGGCAAAGATTATCTCAAGTGAGCCGGCTACTTTGCAACTGCGCTACCTACAAACGCTGTCGGAAATCTCTGTAGAGAAAAATAGCACTATCGTCTTTCCCTTGCCGGTAGATACGATTAAGACCCTTATGGATTCCATTATTCCTACCCAAGCTATTGGAACGACTGCTACTCAGTCTGGTGGTAGTGAACATAAACCAAATACCTTTGGTTTGCAAGCCAGTCAATCAGCAGAAGTTACCACACCAGGAGACCTACAGGTTTGTAGCGCGTGCGGGGGCAAAGCGGCTGCCGATGCAACGTTCTGTCCTAGCTGTGGTCAGCGGCTTAACGGATAAACGGGGAAGCCTTACCAAACAGAGACAGAACTCATGACAAAACGTGTGTTGCGGCTTCGCTCGGTGCTCATTGCCCTACTCAGTATCTACCTGTTTGTCTACCCCTGGTCGGTGTTGTTGGTATCGCTGGATAGGGTGCCAGTATGGGGGAGCTGGATGGGGGGAGCACTGCTCATCCTGCAAGGTACGCTGGTTGGGTGCTGGTTGGTGGCAAACTATGGGCGGCATGGGTTACTGGCATCACTGCTCATCCTGCTGTCTACATGGCTGATAGAACATATCGGTACCACAACCGGCTTTCCCTTTGGGGCATACCAGTATACCGATGTGTTGTTGCCCAAAGTGGTGGGGGTGGTGCCGTTGGCGATTCCCTTCGCATGGTTGCTCGTTGTCCCAACCTCGCTGGTCATTACGGAACGGCTCCTCCATGCCCGCGAAGTCCGCAATGGACAGTCATCGGTTGTCCCCGATAAACCAAAAACGTTGGTTAAGGTGCTAGGGGCAGCATTCTTTGCGGTGCTGCTTGATGTCACTATTGAGCCGGTGTCGGTGCATGTTAGTGGCTACTGGGAATGGTACGATGTAGTTGGCGGCTATTATGGCGTACCCCTGTCTAACTTTGTGTCGTGGTGGGTAATGAGCGTCTTTTTTGGCTGGTTGTTGCTGGTTTTCCAGCGCAAGGCACGGGCAAGTATGCAGCAAGGAGCTACTGAGTCAATAGCAGATAATGAGGGGGGGGGTCAAACACCGTGGGAACCGCTTTTTCCCTGGCTACCGCCTTTGCTCTATATGCTCAATCTGACGATGTTTGTTGTGGTGAATATCTCGCATGGACAAAAAGCCCCCGCGCTCATTGGGGTGTTTATCCTGGGCTATCTTGGCATACCCTGGCTCAAGCCCCGTATAGAGCGGCGGTTACAGAGCGCGAGCCGCCGCAAGACGCTGGTCATAGAGGACGAGGGGTGAGGCTATTCCACGATATATAGCCCCCATCCCTTGCCCTTACAAGGGTAGGTCAGTGACTCGGACCGGTTTACCACAGAGACACAGAGGCACAGAGACCGGACAGGAGTTTTCGGGCAATGTATGAAGCATATCCCTTTGTTGTGACAATCTCTCTCTGCGCCGCTGCGTTTCTGTTGGTGTTCTTTTGCCCGGACTTTGTGTCTCTGTGCCTTTGTGGTACACCGGTCCGCTCGTTAATACTCGCGGCTCATTATCCGCTCACTCGCGGCTCATTATCCGCTCGTTGACACTCGCGGCTCGCATAAGGGGGCAGGACGCAACGTCATGCATAGTCATTTCATTAAGGAGGGAGAAAGCAACTATGACCCGAACGATTATTCAGACAACGAACGCACCACAGGCTATCGGTCCCTACTCGCAGGCAGTATGTACCGATACGATGGTCTTTGTCTCTGGGCAAATACCGCTTGACCCGGTGACGGGTGAGCTTGTCGCTGGCGGCATTGAAGAGCAGACCCACCGCGTCTTGCAAAATGTGCAAGCGGTGCTAGAGGCAGCAGGGAGCTCGCTTGCCCATGTGGTCAAGACGACCATCTTTCTAACTAACATACAAGACTTTCCAACAGTGAATGGTATCTATGGCAGCTGCTTTTCTGCCGAGCCTCCCGCCCGATCTACAGTGCAGGTGGCGGCACTCCCCAAAGGGGCGCAGGTAGAAATAGAAGTCATAGCTCTACGTGGATAGGGGAAGGAGGCATGGTGATGCCTGACGAATCTGGTGAACAGAAAAAAGGCGTAGGTAGGTTTTTGCCGAAGCGTAGCAAGAACAAACCAGCAAACCCTGAAGAATCTCCCCAACAACCCGAATCATCAGAACCGCCCGCATCGCAACCAAGCGACTCGCCATCGGATGAGGGGGAAGGCAAAAAGCCACGTACTGGCAAAACGAAACCTTCGTTGGTCTTGGCTGACAACCAAGAATTGGTTTTAGCTGAGAAAGAGGAATCTACACCACTGGTTAATCCAGATTGGCGTGATGCCCGCAAGCAGTATACGGGCAAGTTCAAGAAGAAATGGGGGATACTGTCCGCATCGCCACAAGAGCTACAACTCTGGTTGCAAGAGGGGGGATGGCGGTTTGTTGCGGGGGGGGCATTCCTCATTGTCTTGGTGCTGGTCGGCATATTGACCTTTACGCGCAACGGGGGGGAACAGGCGATACAGCGCGACCCAGAAACGGGTAATCCTATCACTGATCCATCTGGACAACTAACGACTATACCGTTGCAAACTCCCGTGCCAGGACAACCTGACCCCGCTGCCCCCAACACAACACAGCCGGTAGGGACGCAGCCGCAGCCACAACCAGACTCGCCCCCTGCTGCGCCTGCTCCCAACGACAATGCCCCTGCACTACCAGCGTTTATCGTTGTGAATACTGGTGGGCATGGGCTACGGCTACGGGCAACGCCTGATGGCACCAGTGCAGTGCTTACAACGGTACCCGAAGGCGAGCGTGTGCAGCAGATAGGCGAGGAAGCGACGGGGGCAGGCTATGTCTGGCGCAACGTTCGTGCTCCTGATGGGACAGAGGGATGGGTGGCGGTAGACTGGCTCCAACCCGCGCCATAGGGTGATAAGGAAACAACTAAGATAGTGGAAACACACCTACACCACAAGCACGTTGAAGTCAACGGCATACAGCTCCACTATGTCACAGCCGGCAGTGGACCCTTGCTGTTGCTGCTGCATGGTTTCCCAGAGTTCTGGTATAGTTGGCGACAGCAAATTGAGCGGTTTAGCACCCGCTATACCGTTGTTGCCCCGGACCTGCGCGGCTTCAACGATAGCGACAAACCATCGTGGGGTTATGATGCCGATGTGCTGCTCAGTGATGTATGCGGCTTAATGGATGCGCTAGGGTTTCGGCGGGCATCGGTAGCGGGGCATGATCGCGGTGGTATCTTGGCGTGGGCAATGGCAATCCTCTACCCCCACCGGGTAGACAAGCTGATCATCCTCAACACGCCACACCCGGCTATTCAGCAGCAGGCATTGCAAACGACATGGAAAATGAAGGTTAAGACGGCTGCCCTGAGCTTGCTTCAATTGCCAATCCTGCCAGAAATGCTCTTTTCTGTGGGTGATTACGCGCTAATAGCGTGGCTCTTGCGGGGCAACCTAACCCGCAAAGCCGCATTGTGTGACGATGAGATAGACCGCTACAAAGATGCTATGAGCAAACCTGGAGCGTTGACGGCTGCGCTCAATTGGTATCGCTACACTTGCATGCATACCCGGTTGTTTGAACAGCATCCAGCTTTTTTGCTGTATCAAGGGAAGAGCATGCAAGTAGCATCCCCAACGCTAATGTTCTGGAGCCAACACGAACAGGATACTGATCTCAACCTGACCTATACGACAGAAAACTACGTCCCCGATTTGCACATCGTCACCATACCCAATTGTTCCCATCGTATCCTGCATGAGCGGCCCGACTTGGTGAATCGTTTTATGGAGGACTTTTTGCTATGATGAATCTCCTGGCAAACCCGGTCTTACAGCAAGAGATGCGCCGGCGAATGCGCGGTTATCGTGCTATGATTATCCTGACCGTCTATCTGGTACTCATCAGCCTAATTACCATGCTCATCTTTCTGGCGTTCATTGGTTCTAGTTCCATAGGGGTGAGTCCAAATATTGAAGAGGGGCGAGAACTAGGTAAAGCGATTTTCATTACCGTTATCGTTTCTGCGTTGATCCAGGTCTACATTATCACTCCATCCCTCACCGCCGGGGCGGTCTCCAGCGAAAAAGATCGGCAAACCTACGACCTGCTGATTACCACGCTGCTTTCCCCGTGGGACATCGTGATTGGCAAATTGCTGGCATCATTAGCCTATGCTACCCTGCTGGTATTAGCCGCACTTCCCGTTGCCGGTATTGCCTTTATGTTTGGTGGGGTAAGCGGTATCGAGTTGGTGACAGCCATAGTGATCCTGTTGGCAACAGTATTGCTCTGTTCATCTATTGGAATGTTTTGGTCTGTGATAGCTTCGTCTACGCTTGGGGCTACAGTACGCTCGCAGGGAACGACCATTATATTGCTGCTTGTTGTCCCCTTTTCTTTGCTGCTTATGGCTATTGCCAATGTTGATAGGTGGAACATCGTAGAAGAACTCGCCAATATTCCCATTGTGGTCTATATTGTTGGGGCTATTGTTTGCTTCAATCCCTTTGTTACCTTTGCTCTGACAGAAACCTTGCTATCAACAGGCGAAAACCCGTTTTTCTTTACCATAGACCCAGGGCGTGGCGACATTTTGGTGCCTTCCCCCTGGATAGCCTATGCGTTTACGGTGTTGTTGGTAGCGGGGGTGTTGCTTGTCATAAGTGTACGTATGCTCAAACCAGTGCAGTATACCGTGCGCCGCAAGAAAAAGCAGTAAGGGTAATTGTGCTACTGTGGTCGTTTCTTCATCATCACCAGAAGCCTTGCTGCCCCTGCTTGCTGCCGCTAGTCGTATGCTCCAGGGCGAGCGGCCGTTGGTTGCCCGACTGTATGATTTCTTCGGTTTGTTGCATACGGGTATAGCTTATCGTGATGCCCGTCTGACATGCTGGTTTGAGTCGTTGCGCCCAGGGGCAGAGCGTCAGCATTTCTACTCACCAGAAAAGACCCCTTACCCCTGGGATAATCACATAACGCGACAAACGGCACTAGCGATGAAGCCAGTACGCCAACCGCTTACCCCGCCATCCCCCACCAGCGAGGACAGTATCCCCGCGCCAGTCCTCTACTTTGGTACGCCTATCATTTGGGGGAAGCAACTCTGGGGCGTGCTTGAGATGCGATCCAACGATCCCCAGAGTTTCACCAGGGCAGAGCAGGATATGCTGCAAGCCCTTTTGCCACTGCTTGCGAGTGTGATAGCCGCAGAGGGGACAAGCCAACGACAAGCCAATCTCCCCGTAGTACGCGCAACAACCAACTCCCTGGCTGACGGACATACCCCGTTTCTCGCCGCGCTGGAGCACGAGCTAGAGGAGCCACTTTCGCTCCACAAGCTGATGACTATGCTGCTGCGTTGGACGCTGGATGAGACCGCTGCCGAAGCGGGGGCTATCTGTTTGGTAGACCATACTAGCGGCGAGCTTGTGTTACAAGTCTATGAAGGGTATACTTCAGAGATTGTTGCTGCCGATATGCTTACCCCACAGCAGCACCGTTGGTCGTGGGACACCAGCTTGGCGGGGCGAGCAGCACGTAGCGGGCGGGCATTGATGGTCCGTGATGTGACAAAGGAGACTAATCTGCGTCCAATGGAGTCTAATTTGCGGGCAGAACTGGCAGTGCCGATTAGCCTAGACCATCATGTGTTGGCAGTGTTGGTACTAGATAGCCCCCGCTCTGCTGCCTTTGGAGAGGATGCCCTAGCGTTTGTCAGTGCGCTGTGTGAGCGAGCGGCACGTCCGCTCTACCGGGCTATGAAGTACCAAGAGGTGCTCGAAACGAGTACCCAACTGAACCAGGTATTCACCAGTATGCCCACCGGCATTGCGCTACTGGATACGAGCGGGCGGGTGTTGCGCTCCAACCCGGCGTGGGCGACAACGTGGGATGTCCCCTTGCCAAATAGGGATAAGCCATTCTATGTTGCGCTAGACTTGGTAGAAGCGTTGCTGCCACGCATAAGCGATCCTGAGCATTTGATTGCTTTTTGCAATCAGGGGCAGGCATCCCCTGATGAGGTGCAGATTATCAATGTGCGGCTCAACGAGCCGACTCGCTTTTTGCAGGTGCTCTCTGTGCCTACCCGTGATACGCTTGGGCAGATTACCGGGCGGTTGTGGGCAGTGCAGGATGTTACCCGTGAGCGGGAGCTTGACCAGATTAAAAATGAGTTTGTCTCTATCGTCTCGCACGAGCTCCGTACACCGCTAACCTCTATCTTGGGCTTTACCGAACTCCTCCTTGCCCGCGAGTTTGCCCCGGAAGAGCAAAAGCGGTTTATTAAGACGGTGTATGATCAGGCACATCAACTCGCTGGTCTCGTTGAAGATTTGCTCAGTGTGTCGCGCATTGAAGAGGGTCGGGTTAAGCTGAGTTGCTGGATTGTCGAGATACGCCAGATTATTCTGGAGCTCACCAACCAGATAGGTCCTCTTGAAAAGCACCGCTTGGTTATCCATATGCATGACCCGCTGCCGCCAGTGTATGTAGACCGTGACAAGGTGAAGCAAATCTTGTTCAACCTGATTACCAATGCGGTGAAGTATAGCCCCGATGGGGGCGAAATTGAGCTATCAGTGGTAGCAGTAGAGCATCAACAAGGGGAACATCAGCAAAGGGAAGATGGATCGGGGGCGCAAGATTTCCCCTTGCCGCCAGACCACCCGCCAGGGTCGTGGGTGGTGGTGGGGGTGCGCGACCAGGGTATTGGCATAGCCGAGGAGGATATACCGCACGTTTGGGAGCGGTTCTATCGGGTAGACAACACCAACACCCGGCGAATTGGTGGTACAGGGCTAGGATTACACATAGCCCAATCACTGGTAGCATTGCATGGAGGGCGTATCTGGCTAGAGAGTGAGCTAGGCAAGGGGAGTTTGTTTTCCTTTACCCTGCCAATTGCCACAGAACGCATGCAGCATGGAGACGATTAGCGGGGAATGGGGTATCACTCAAGAGTAGGTCAAGTTGTCGAGACATATGCAATGTCTCCGACCCCTGCCCCTTACCCCTGCTACGCGGGAGAAGGGGGGAGATGCAGCGGTTTCCCCTCGCCCTCTAAGAGCGGGGGCAGAGGGGAATACCATAGGGTGCTTTGCACGGCAGACCTACCCCTAAAAGGGGAAGGGGGGAATGGGAACATGGGGACATATATTAAAGGATGAACTACTAATATGCGGGCAATGATTGTTTTCAATCCGATTGCGGGGCAGGCAAGTGCATTTGAACGCGATCTCAATGTTGCTGCTCAGGTATGGCGCAATGCTGATTGGCAGGTAGACTTGCAACCAACCCAAGAACCCGGTGATGGGGTACGGTTGGCACAACAGGCAGTTGAGCAGCAGTATGATGTGGTCATTGCTGCGGGTGGGGATGGCACAATTAACGAGGTGGTCAATGGGTTGGCAGGCAGCAACACTGCCCTAGCCACGCTGCCACTTGGCACCGTCAATGTGTGGGCGCGTGAGCTTGGGCTGCCGCTCAACCCCCGCGCTGCTGCTGAGGCGATGCTTTCTTGGCAACCGCGGGTCATAGACTTGGGACGGGCAGGCGAGCGGTATTTTCTGCTGATGGCAGGCATAGGCTTTGATGCTGAGGTGGCGGCGGGGGTTCGTCCAGAGGAAAAACGGCGGTTTGGCGCACTTGCCTATGTCATCTATGGGCTAGACCGCTTGCTGCGTGTGCGGGGGTCGCGTGCGGTGCTGAAGCTGGATGGGCGCAAGGTAAAAGGGCGGGTCATGCTCATTGTCGCAGGCAATAGCCAATTGTATGGTGGGGTCGTCAAGATTACCCACCGGGCTACCATTGACGATGGCTTGTTAGATGTGTGTGTTATCAAGGGGGATGGGCTATGGAGTGCGCTGGTGCATGCGGTAGCTATTTTGCGCCGCCGCTATAGCTTGGATACGGAGATAGAGTACTACCGCGCTCGCCGTATCACCATTACTGCTCGCCCATCGTTGCCGGTGCAGGTAGACGGCGATACCTTTGGCAAAACCCCGATTACCCTAGAGGTGATGCCGGGAGCGTTGCATGCGCTGATGCCCTCACGCTTGCCAGATGAACTGGTACGCCATCAGCATCAACAGCAGCATCAGCAACCAGTTGTTGCGATCCCGTCACCTTCGCTCACCTCCCATACCATCAAACAGTTGGTCGCTTGGCTAATGAGAAAGAAAAAGAACGACAGAAAGGACAAGACCGTTTCGTGATCCATCAGTCTTCATATGCCAGGGGGAGGATATTTCTCCGTTTGCTTGTTATCGCTGTGGTCTTGGTGCTCATTGCCAGTGGGTGTGGCACTTCTGCCCCTGCCCCTAGCGATGGGCAAGGGAATCCTACACAGCAAACAGCAAAAGCCTTGCAGCAGACCCCCGATCTCCAAGAGGTACAGGGAGAGCAATTACCGGGTAAGTTGGTCTTCGTTCGGGATGGCACAATTTGGTTGTGGCAGGGCAAGCAGGCAAAGCCGTTGTTTGGGGATGGCAACGTATGGCAGCCGGAGTGGTCGGCAGATGGGAGCGAGTTGGCGTATATCGAGCGGGGCGCAAGCTACTCCAACATTTTGCTGGCGGATGACCAGGGGAACCAGGTAGCCCAACTAACGCGCAATGACTCAGACCTGCCCTTGCAAAGCCATGAGCGTATCTATGATACGATGTGGGCATTTTATCCCACATGGTCGCCGGGTGGCAAACGCATCACCATCGCCACGCAGTATGCCCCCCCCGTTGGCTCACCGGCGATGGAGTATACGTTGGCGATCTACTCGCTCTCAACGACTGGTGGCTCACGGCGGTTGCTGTTTGCTGATGATAGTGCCCATTGTGGCTCCATAACCTACTTTCCCAACAGTGCTCGTGATGCTCGTGATGCAGATGAGGACGAGAGCGAGGGTACAGTTGAGGCTGAGGACGAAATAATCTATGAACTCATCTTCACACGCATAGACTTGCACCCTGATAGATACCAGCAGATTTATCGGCTAGATTTGGCAGACGAAGCCGGGTATGCGATACCCTTTCCGGGTGCGCCACCACAGAGCTATGACCCGGCGTTTTCGCCGGATGGCAAGTGGCTTGCGTTCGCGGCGCAGGTAGATGGGCAGACTGACATATGGGTGCTGCCGGGGAGTCCAGATGACGAAGATACCCCACGTCCACAGCGGCTTACCACGATTGGGACGGCGCGAGCACCGGTCTTTTCGCCCGATGGTGATAAACTGGCATTTTTGGCTATTTCCCCAAAAACATCCAGCTTTGACCTGTGGATAATGGACGTGCAGTTTGGCAAGGAGTCGTTGTTGGTCAGCGAGCCACGACAGGCGACAGAGGCGATGGGGCTGGATGCCGATTCGGGGCTATCGTGGGCTAGGTAGCAAACGCAAAGCAGTTTTCGGTAGGTCTGCCTGGCAAAGCTCACCACGGAGACACAGAGACACAGAGTTCGAGCAAGAGATTCCCGACAGAAACGCAGAGACGCAGAGAATCGAGCAACAATGGGCTATGCCTAATCTTGACGAAACTCCTGTCTGGACTCTGTGCTTCCGTGTCTCCGTGGTAATCCTGTCCGAATAGCTAAGTACTTACATTGGAATGATTGAAAGGGCAGAAAAAAACATTACCCTTCTCAATATTGAAAAAATCTCAAAGGCTCTAGGTATAAATATTTCTAAATTATTAGAGGAATAATATGACGAAACTGAATATAATATTTGTTTCTGTAAATAAAGCTATTAATAGAGATGGTATTTCAGTTCGTAGACATGAAATCGGAATTTTAGAAACGGAATTAAGAGATTATTGTGAAGTGTTTTTTGTAATAAGGGGAAAAAGCCTTGTTATTTCAACCAGTGATTTTGAAGTTTTTGACCCGACACAAACAGGCGATTTGTTTGCCAGAAAAGTTTGCAATGTATGTCATAGACTGCTTCCTACGATGGAATTTAGCAGGAATCAGAACGCAGTAAATAATAGGATTATCAGAAGACCATCATGTAACGATTGTAGAAAGGTAATTGACGGTGTAGGTGTTCCACCGGTAGAAAGAAGAAGATGGGAACTATGTAGACCAAAGTATGAACCTTTTCAATGCCCGATATGCCAAAAAATAACAATTCCAGAATTGACAAGCAAGGTCGTTTTAGACCATGACCACAGGAACGGTAGAGTTAGAGGCTGGATTTGTGATAGTTGTAATACTGGAATTGGGAGATTTAAAGATGACATTTCTTTACTCAAAAGAGCCATTATCTTTCTGGAAACAAAATAGGGTGTGCATATTTTTCTAATCGCTTTTTAGCAAGATCAACATATTCCGCAGAAATATCACAACCGATATAAATTCGATTGTGTTTTTTTGCCATTTTTAGCGTTGTGCCACTTCCACACATTGGGTCAAAGACAATATCGCCTTCTTTGCTCCAAGAAATAATATGGTCTTCCGCTAATTTCTCTGGAAAGATTGCTGGATGCTTGAAGGCTTCTTTATCGTTCGTCGAGCCACCTAAACCAACAGCATATTCCCAAATATTTGTTTTAGTTTTTTCAGCCTTTAATTGTTTGAGAACCTTTTTGTTTACTGCATCTGCGCCCTTATTATGTACAACCATTTCAAACCCCTGCCTGGCCGTTTTTTCCGTAAGAGCAGTGAAAGTGTTCGGGCTGCCTTTGCTAAAAACAAACATAAATTCATAACAATTTGTATAACCATTTGAACGCATAAAAGGCGTATTTTTCTTTTTGTATATCATAACGTCATGAACGTTAAATCCACATTCCTGAAAAAATATTGCGTGCTTGAAACTGGTAAGAGTTCTGTTTCCATTGGTGATTTTATCTCCAATAACCCAAACAACTATCCCACCTTTTTTAGTTACTTTGTATAATCCTTTAGCAATACTTTCAAAGTCAAAATAATAACCGTTGTAATTTCTCAAATTATCATAGGGCGGGGATGTTACGGTTAAATCGACATAGTTTTCATCCATTGACTTCATAAATTCAACGCAGTCAAAGTTATAAATTTCATTTGGCTTAATTTTGATAGGCATATACCTCTTTTCCTTGCCAACTTTAGTAGACAATCACTTTTGGGATTATACACGGAAAGTCAGACGGACATCCAGACATCCATCGTTCTATACTCCCCTGTGGCGGTAGAGACGAACAAATAGCTGTCTACAATAAGAAAGACTTGTAAAAGTAATACAAAGGTGCTATCATAGAACAATTCTACGATCAAACATATTTCATTTTAGCACACAGCAGAGACGCTTGCAAAAATTGCAGAAACCATGTCTAGTTGTAGAACCTTTATATAACGGCTCTAAACTAGGCATAATAATTTAGGGCAACATGAAGCGGGTAATAAGCGTCTATTTTATCTTGGACAAGAAAAGAGGTATGGTATTCGTAGTAAAGCATTTCGTAACCGGATTACGCAGCAGGTGCAGGAGGGAACCCCCGTCTCCCCCCGCTGCCCCCACGCCGACCAGTGTGGCGGGTGTGCCTTCCAAGACCGCGACTATGCCGACCAGGTAGCAGCAAAGGCTACCGTCTTGAGCGAACTTTGGCAAGAGCCGGGTTTGGCAGGATGGGCAGGGGGGGAGATACCCGTTATATCATCCCCCGACCCCTTCGCCTATCGTACCCGTATGGACTATGTAGCTACCAAAGGGCGGTTTGGGCTACGTATGCCGGGGCGTTGGAACTTTATCGTTGAGCTAGAAACGTGTCACCTGATACCGCCATTTGCCTTTGCCATTGTGCATCAACTATGGCAACGCTCCCGCGAGCTTGAACTACCAGACTACAACCTGCGCCAGCATACCGGTTTCTTGCGCTATCTGGTCGTTCGGCGCAGCACCGATGATCAGCTTTTAATCGGTATTGTGACGGCAGCCGGGGCATACGATGAGGCAATGGATGATCTGGCAACATTGGCACTAGCCCAACCTGGCGTTGTGGGGGTGCATTGGCTCGTCAACGACACTATGACAGACCTGTCTATAGCCCCGTCCGTGCGCTATTGGGGACAGGCAACGCTCCCCGTTCCTGCTGGTGGTTCTACGCTACACATAGGTCCAAATACCTTTTTTCAAAACAACATTCACCTGTTATCGCGGTTGCTCAGTGATGTGCGGCAGGCGGTGAGTGAAGCGATAGACCAGGGGGCTGCGCCGCTGGTAGCAGACCTGTATGGCGGTGTGGGGTTGATAGCACTGTACCTTACCCAAGCAGGTGTAGTGCTTGTTGAGTCGCACCAGGAGAGTGCAGATTTGGCGGTGGAAAATGTGCGCGAGAATGGGGCAGCAGAGCGGGTGCAGGTGGTAGCGCAGGATGTACAAGCCTACCTTGAACAACTCCCCACTGCCAACTTTGGATGTGTTGTGGTAGACCCCCCCCGCACCGGCTTGGGGGAAGCGGTGTGTCAGGCGTTGCTGCGGCATGCCCCGCAGCGTATCGTGTATGTCTCCTGTAATCCCCTAACACAGCGCGAGGATATTGGTTGGCTTGAGTCTGGCTATCAATTGGTATCATTGCAGGGGTATGATATGTTCCCCCACACCCCCCATGTCGAGATGCTGGCAGTGTTAGCCCGGAGAGAAGCGTATGCAGACTAAACAGACTCTATGGATGATGGTTTGGGTTGTGGTAATGCTGGCAAGTTGTGGCACGACAGCGCAGCAGGGTGAGGTGCCTAAGCCTACCTCTGCCAATACCCCAATGGCGGATGTTCGTTCGCCAGTGGCGTTGGTATCGGGGGACAGCCAAATCGTGTTTGTTACCCGTCAAGAGGGCAACTTTGAGATTTACGGGATGCAAGCCGATGGATCAAAGCCAATTAACCTCACCCGCCATCCTTCCAACGATTGGTACCCATCGTGGTCGCCGGATGGTAGCGAAATGGCGTTTGTCTCAGACCGAGACGGCAATCCTGAAATCTATATTATGGATGCTGATGGTTCATCCCCCAAGCGGCTAACGAACAACCCCGCTACTGATGAACTGCCCACATGGTCGCCGGATGGGGCATACCTTGCCTTTAACTCCGATAGGGATGGCAACTATGAGGTCTATGTGGTCAAGCGGGATGGTACGCAGCTTACCAATATCACCAATCACGAGGGGCAGGACTGGTTCCCGATGTGGTCGCCGGACGGCAGCGAAATCGCGTTTGTGTCGGAGCGTGATGGCAACCAGGAAATCTACGTGATGCAAGCCGATGGGACAGAGGCAACCAACTTGACCAACAACGCGGCAAATGATCTAGCCCCGGCGTGGTCGCCAGATGGCAGCAAAATGGCGTTTGTGTCCAACCGTGGCGATGAAGGTAGTGATAATGACCTGTATGTGATGCAAGCCAATGGCACGGGGGTACAGGTGTTGGTTAGTGCCGATGGGATGGATACCCACCCGGTCTGGTCGCCAGATGGGACGCAGGTTATGTTTGAGGGGTGGCGGGGGCGGGAGCGCAAGTTGTTTGTGCTGACAGTGGAGAGCGGCGAGGTGGTGAGCGTCTCTCGTGAGGGGGTAAATAGCTACACCCCATCCTGGCGGCATACGGTGAGGTAGCGGGGGGGAGCCGTTCATTCCCCTTCTCCCCTCGGTGGGGGAAGGGGTTAGGGGATGGGGGGAACCACAACCCTCTCCCATCCCAGGGCGAGGGGGAGAATGAACCGCGAGTGTCAACGAGCGGACTCGGGGCGATGTGGGGGGATGGGGGGAACCACAACCCTCTCCCCCCTGCCCCTTCTCCCATCCCAGGGCGAGGGGGAGCCGTTCGTTCCCCTTCTCCCCTCGGTGGGGAAAGGGGTTAGGGGATGGGGGCTGTCCGGTGTGCGGTTCCCCTTCCCCCCTCAGTGGGACGCGGGGCAGGGGATGGGGGCTGTCCGGTGTGCGGTTCCCCTTCTCCCCTCGGTGGGGGAAGGGGTTAGGGGATGGGGGCTGTCCGGTGTGCGTTCCCCTTCTCCCCTCAGTGGGGGAAGGGGTTAGGGGATGGGGGGGGGTTGGGGGGGAGCGGGTAAGTTGTCACCCCATCACATCGCGCCGCATCAACAGCGCATATGCATAGCCAAAGAACAGCAGCGTATATGCCCCTATCACCAACATAGCCTGCCACACGGTGGGGAGTCTCGTGGGGTCAAGATTCATCGTCAATGTGGGGTCTATCCCGTAGATGTTGCGATTGAGCACAACTAAAGTATTGACGTTTTGTTGGATAAGCAGATTAAAGAAAAACTCCACTTGGGGATTGTCTATCGCCGCCAGCAGTGAGGGCATACCCGTACTAGCATCCAACACAGACAAGAAAACGCCCCCTACTACCCCTGCCATCACGGAACGCCCAAGAATGCTCATAGCAACCGCAAACATCATATAGGGTAGCATTATGTAGAGGGAACGGAGCACCCCGATGGGCAGCAACAAGACATCCCGTATGCTGATGCTGCCAAGTGTGCCAAGCACCAACCCATACAACAACCCAAGCAGTATCCCCACCATCAGCGCAATAGCAATGCCTGCCAGCACCAGTAACAACAGGGTCCCCAACTTGGCAAGCAAATACTGCCGGCGGTCTGGTAGACGGGCAAGCTGTACCCGCAACGTCCCCCATGTATACTCGCTGCCCATGATGCCCGCCGCGAGAATGACCGCACAAAATCCTCCTATGCCATTGACCTGCCCAAGTACCGTACCGAAGATACCGGGGAAGCTTACCTGGATACGGAATTGCTCCATTTGCGCTTCGCCCAAGAATGACTCAAAGTCGGCGGTGATAGAGAATATCCCGTCATTTAGCGCAACAACGAGAAACAATCCAGAGATGAACAACGCCATCTGGACCAAGAAGACCATAAGCAATATCCATGTAAGTGGACGACGCGACATCTTGAGCCATTCCGCCTGGAGCAACGGTAGCATCGTAATTTACCCTCCCTCCTGCGTAATCTCTAAGAAAAACTCTTCCAAACTCTCCTCATGAGTGCGTATTTCTGCAACAAGCACCTCTTGGTGTGCTAGTAGCGCGTTGATCTCTGGCGCACGTTCACTTGGGGCATCAATAATCAGCCTATCCTCGCGCTGTTCTACCCCCTTGACCCACGCTACCCCACGGAGAATGTCGATGGCTTGTTGGGGGTCGCTGGCAACCCGTATCTGGACTCCTTGCCCACGGCGTAGCAACTCGGCAACTGCCCCCATTGCCAACAACCGCCCTTCCTTGAGAATAGCTACTCGTTGGCATACCTGCTCGACCTCATGGAGCAGATGGCTACACAGAAAGATAGTATGGTGTTGTGCTGCCAGTGAGCGGATGAGATCGCGGATTTCTACCATACCAGAGGGGTCTAGCCCATTGGTTGGCTCATCTAGGATGATAAGCTGTGGATCTGCCAGCAGCGCAGCGGCAATAGCCAACCGTTGTTTCATCCCCTGCGAGTAGGTTTTTACCTTATCCCGAGAGCGGTTTTCCATCTCTACAATAGCCAAACTTTCTTGGATACGGCTTGTGGATAGGTTTTGCGCTTTTGCCAGCACCCGCAAGTTGTCCCACCCGCTCAGGTAAGGGTAGAACGCAGGGGACTCTATCATTGCCCCCACCTGTCCTAGCACAGCAGATGGGTTTTGCTGTATATCCTGTCCAAGCACGATTGCCCGTCCGCTCGTTGGCTTGACCAGTCCAAGCAACATGGCGATGGTCGTTGTCTTACCGGCACCGTTGGGACCCAAAAAGCCAAACACCTCACCATGCTGGACTTCTAGCGTGATGTTGTCTACTACTGTACGTTGTTTGTAGCGTTTGGTGAGATGTTCGGTTTGTATCGCATAGTCGTGTGACATACCGTTGATGTCTCCCTTGCCCATAGCAACGAACCTATGAATTATCCTCCTTTGCATGATAGCATATATCACCGGCAAGACGTTGCATGCAACTTGCCCACAAAAAATCATTGACATCACCCTACCGGTTTGCTATACTACCTCTAGGCACAAGAATATGCCAGCATCATATGGGGATGACTGGTTTCGACAGGGAAGGAAGGTCGTAGATTGCAAGCCGAGTCGCCCAGTCTCGTAAAAGGGGCAAAGGCAATAAATGCCAACACAAACACACGGGCCCCTCAGATGGCCCTTGCTGCTTAATTAAAAGCAACACGCCTCTTCTGTATTGACCCGACGGTTCAGTTGAGGTGTCAAATTAGTTGGGTGCTGTTGAGGAAATGTCTGTGGTCCTCAGCCTAAGATAATGCAGACTGGCTCATCCGTTGCTTTGTTTGTTGTGTGAGGATGAGTAAGAAACCAAACAATAAACTACGCTTGTAGTATATCTGCGATGGAATTTTCTGGACGAGGGTTCGACTCCCTCCATCTCCACCATAAGCAAAAGCTGCTCTCGTTTTGTTTCCGTTGCGTTACGCGCAATGATAATGATAATGAGGGCGGTTTTTTTGTGCTACAAAAACCAGCGACGACGGGGAGCTACCGGCTGGGGCGCAGCCACCTTAACCAGTTCGTCATTAAGCAATCTCCTGGCGACATCCTCAAATAGCCTTTGGGCAGCATCCTCGCCAAGCAACCCCACCACATGCTCACGGGCGGCGGAGAGTATCGGTGGGCGATAGGTGGCACCGTGACCGTCTGAGGCGATAATGTGGATGAGGTTGTGGCGCAGCAGCGTCTCGGCAAACTCGCGGGTATCGTTGGTTTGGTTGTCGGTGAGGGTTTGGGCAGTAAGCTGCGTATACACCCCCCGCTCAATAATAGGTATCAGTACATTGGGGTCTTTGCGAACATCGCTAATGCGCTCTGGATGGGCAAGCACCACGCGATAGCCTGCCACCTGAAGCGCAAAGATCAACTGGTCAAACCCGGTTGGCAAGGCTTCATACAACGGACACTCAATGAGCACCGTTTTACTACCGCCACAGGTGAGGTAGTCGCCTGCCTTGAGTCGCTGTACCAGGTCAGCATCATAGAATATCTCATTCCCCGGTAAGACCTTCAGCGGGATACCCGCAGCATCTAAGGCTTGCCGTAAGTTCGCTACGCGCTCTTGCACCAACGCCGCACTATAGCGACGACCCCAACTTGGCGCGTGTGGTGTAGCGACAACCGTATGGGTGCCATTCGCATGGGCAATACGAGCCATCTCCACAGACCCATCCAGCGTGGTAGGGCCATCATCTATATCAAACAAGATGTGGGTATGAAAATCTATCATCGGTTTTCCCCATTCACCTTCTAATAGTAGCCGCCATAGGATGTCTCATGGCGGGCATTGTTGAGTACCACTCCGATAATGTTTGCCTTAACTTTCTCTAACAACCGTCTGGCTTCTCGCGCTCGGTCCCGTCGGGTGTTGCCAGCACGAAACACGAGCAACACCCCATCCATATGGGTTGCCAACACTGCCGCATCTGTCACAGCAGTGACGGGTGGGGTATCAAAGAGCACCATATCTGCTTCTGTTTGCAGCCGCTCAACCAGTGCTCCCATGCGTTGCGAGCCGAGCAGGTCGGCGGGGCGAGCCGGCAGCGGTCCGCTGGCAAGCAAGCGCAGGCCATCAACACTGGTTTCTTGCAACGGGAGATTTTCGCCCGGTTTTTGCAAGATGGCGTTGGTCAATCCCTGGTCATTGGTTAGCCCAAACAGCGTATGCAACCCCGGACGGCGCAGGTCACAGTCTACCAAGATGACGCGCTGCTCTGATTGGGCAATCGTCACGGCTAGATTGGCAATGGTGGTACTCTTGCCCTCATCCGGTGAGCTACTGGTGACAAGCAGCGTGTGCAGCGGCTTGTCTAGGCTAGAAAACTGAATGTTCGTCCGCAGGGTGCGATAGGCTTCGGCGGCTGGCGCACGGGGGTCGCGCAGGGCAACAAGCGGCGAGCCGCTTTGGGACTGCTCCTGTAGGGTTTCCTGTTGGGTTGGGTTGGTATTTGTATTGGTCGTCACGGCTATTACTTTGACTCCATTGTGGGGATTGCTCCCAATGTTGTAAGACCGACAAATCGCTCCACATCGGAACTGTTTTTGAGCGTATCATCCAAAAATTCCAGCACGAAGGCGAGGAGTAGTCCCGTCACTAGCCCCAAAATCCCCCCCGCTAAGACATTGATGCGGGTGTTGGGCTTGATGCTGACAATACGCGCACTTTGGGTGCGGGCAATGTTGATACGGTCTGTCCCCTCCTGATTGGCATTGATACGAATGACTTCTTCCTCCAGCCGTTGCCCTACGGTATTGGCAATGGTCTTTGCCTGATCCTGGAAGGGAAAATCTACCTCAATCACAAGTTTCTGGTCATCAGGGCGCGGCTGTATTCGCACGTCCTGCAACATCTGTTCACCGCTGAGGTCTAGTTGGAGGTGGTCGCTAATCTGTTGGAGTGAGTCTGGTTGGAGCACCAGTTCACGATAGAGATTCATCGTGTTTCGCACATGGACGCTTAAGCCATAGTCGGCACGGTTGGCAATGAGCACATACTCGGCGTGGGCGCGGTAGGTGCGTGGTAATAGCTTACTAATGCCATAGGCTGCCACCACCGCCACTGCTGCCGTTAGCACTATCACCCACCACCGTTTGATAAGGACATTGAGATAATCGTGTAGTTGCATCAGGGTTTTTCCTCTGGTATGGCTGCCAGCACCGCTAACTTTGTGACCACTTCAATCTGGCGGCTGGTGTAGAGTTTGTCGTCTAGGTAGTGCAATAGCAGGGCTATGCCTATCGCAACCCCCAACGCCAAGCCACCACGTAGGGCAACATTGGTGAGCATCTGCCGGTTTGAATGCATTGGTGCGCCATCGGTGGGGGGGTTCAGAATAGCGATACTTAGCCCACCGTTGCCGTTGGTTGGCACATCCCGATCCCAATAGGCAAGTCCGTTGGCTTGCAAACTGGCAATTGCCCCCTCGAGCATTGCCCGTGCTAGGTCAGGGCTATCTGTCTCAACAAAGAGCGCAACCGAGCGGTGAAAGGTCTGGGCACGGAGCGCAGCCTGAATAGCCGAAGGGGATACGTCATATCCCTTTGGTTTGAGCCATGCCTGCACATCTGTTGCCAGGGTAATACTGTCTACTACCTGGGGCATATCATCCACAATGTACTCCGAACTTTGCCATGAACTCACCAGATTGAAATCTGGAAAAGGGACAATCATGTCCTGGGGATGGGGAGTTTGGGTAATCATAAGGTGCGCCGAGGCAGCATAGCGGTTCGGTTGTTGGAGTTGGTTGTACAGGCTTATTCCGCTTGCCAAGATAGGCAGCACTAGGATGATAGCCCAATAGCGGAGGAGCAAAGAAAAATAGTAGCGTAGTTGCATGCGTTTCTCACGTATCTGCCAAGTGTTCGGTTATACACGTCTGCATGCGCTCTTGAAAAAGGCGCGTGCTAAACCCTTCGGCATGGGTGCGGATGGTCTGTGCATTGTAGCTATCACAGCGCGAGGCAGCTATAGCTGCGGCTAGGGCTGCGGCGTTTTGCTGATGAAAAAAGCGTCCTGTCACACCCTCGCGCACGGTGTCCAATGCCCCCCCTGCACCATAAGCAATCACCGGGCGGCCGGCTGCCATGGCTTCTAGCGGGGTGATGCCAAAATCCTCTTCCCCTGGGAAGATAAACGCACGACAACGGGCAAAGAGATCGCGGCGTTGCGGTTCATCTACCCACCCCAAAAAGGTGACGGTTGGTCCTGCTTGCGCTTCTAGGCGGGGGCGGTCTCGCCCATCACCAAACACCTTCAACGGCAGCCCCAACGCGCTACACGCTTGCACTGCAAGCTCAGTTTTTTTGTAGGGTATAAGCCTGCCCCCCGCAAGGTAGAAATCATCGGGTGGTACTTCCTGATAGGGCGGCACATCTACTGGCGGTGGTATGATGGTCGCAGTTCGTTGGTAGTAGCGTTGTATGCGGCGGGAAACCTCCCGCGAGTTTGCGACAAAAGCATCTACCCGCGCTGATGCTACAACGTCCCATAGTCTAACATAGGACAGCATGAAGGGCAAGATGGTTGCCTGGATGCCGCGTATAGATTCGCGCTCCATGTAGGATTGGGTGCGCCATGCAAAGCGCATGGGGGTGTGGCAGTAGCAGATGTGGACTGCGCCAGGGGGGGGGATAATCCCTTTGGCATAGGCACTGCTGCTGCTGATGATGAGATCATAGCCGCTGAGGTCGAAGCTCTCGAAGGCGGCGGGGTAGAGCAGGAAATAGCGGCGAAAGTGCTTTTTCCAGCCGGGTAGGTATTGCATAAAGGATGGGCGTATGTCCCACGAGCGGTAGGCTGTGGGCATGGCATCGGGGTCATAGATAGAGGTGTAGACGGGCGCATGGGGATACATCTCGTGTATCGCTTCGAGCACCCGTTCGGCACCGCCATACTGGTTGAGATAGTCGTGAATAAGTGCTACGTGCATATAAGGGCTATTATAACATAGACCGTTTGCGGTTGTGTATTAGACCCTGCTCCCCCTGCCCCCGCTCCCATAAAGGGCGAGGGGGAGTCGCCCGGTTCCCCTTCTCCCCGCGGTGGGGGA